>DIVE01000023.1:31922-36881 GCA_002423265.1 Methylophilaceae bacterium UBA6140
CAAGCCTCTGCCGACGATACCTATCAGGCATCCATCGCTGCTGACGGTGTGCAGCATGTCGACATCATCGGCGGCAATTACTTCTTCCGGCCCAATCACGTAACAGTTCAGGCGCATGTCCCGGTAGAGTTCAGCGTGACGCTGGAAAAAAGCATCGTTCCCCACAGCCTGGTCATCGACGCCCCGGAAGCCGGCATCAGGGTGGATGAAACATTGGGCAGCGAGACGAAGAAATTACGCTTTACGCCGACCGTGGCCGGCAATTATCCTTTTTATTGCAAGAACAAGCTGCTGTTCCTCAATAGTCATCGCGACAAGGGCATGAAGGGCGTGCTCGAAGTGGTGGAATGAGCCATGCTGGGTGCAATGATGGTCTCTGTAGCGCTATCGGCAAGCGGTGCTGATTTACTGGATCTCGCTATCGAACGTTTCAGCACAGTCGATAGCTATCGCGTAACGATACGCTCGTCCCACGCCGAGGGTGGGGAGGAGATACGTTATTTCTATCGAAAACCGGGACTGATACGCATGGAATTTGTCCGCCCGCATGCCGGGGCCATGTTGATTTACAATCCATCGACTCAGCGCGTGCGCCTGTGGCCGTTCGGAGCAGGACGCTTCCCGGAACTGAACCTGAGCCCTGGCAACCTGCTTATTCGCAGCCCGCGCGGCCAGCGCGTCGATCACTCCGATGTTGGCACCTTGCTGAACAATGTCAAAGCACTGCAACGGGGCGGAAAACTGGAATCACATGACGAGGAAACTTTAGCCGGTCGGCCAGTGCGCTATATCGACGTAAGCGGCACCAGCGATTTCGCGATTGCTGGTGTACATCGTTATCAATTATGGCTGGATGCGTCCAGCCTGTTCCCGGTCGAGGTGATCAGCCGCGACCTGAAAAACGCCATCATTGAAACCGTACACATGGATGACGCTGAAATTAACACCCCACTGCCGGACACCCTGTTTGATCCCTGAAATATGGCTGAATTTCGCTTTATTACCCTCTGGTTCATAGAGGCTCCGCTCGATACGGTATGCGATGCTATCGAGCATTCCCTTGACTGGCCGCAATGGTGGCAGGGCGTCGAGAAGGTCGAAGAGCTCTCGCCGGGCGACGCAGAGGGTATCGGTAGCGTGCGTCGCTACCTGTGGAAAGGCCGTCTACCTTACCGGGTGAGTTTTGATATCCAGGTTACCCGGATGCAGCCGTTGAAGATGGTCGAGGGCATTGCCTGCGGCGACGTCGAGGGTATCGGCCGCTGGTCGTTTGCCAGTAAAGACGCAATGACCATTGCGCGCTATGAATGGCATATTCGCCCCACGGCATTATGGATGCGCCTGCTAACGCCGCTGGCCAGTCCACTGTTCCGCTGGAATCACAACTTTCTGATGCAGCAGGGCGCCAAAGGCCTGGCGCGACGGCTCAACGCACGGCTGATCGGCATCTCGCAGCAGTAAGGTAACTCCTGCCGATCCGTAGTGGCATGACTATCCAGTCAACCTATCTATTACTGACTAAATGCCTGCGTACCTGGCCATCGGTAGATCAGCATCACAGTGATGCCGAAGACAAGATGTGCCGTCAGCGAGATCCAGCCGCGCGCCTCGACAAACCAGGGGAACATGACGGTAAAGCCATGCAGATTGACGAAATACAGCAAAGCACCAAAACCGGCGCCAGCCAATAAGGATGGAATGAGAGCGAGCTGCTTCGCGACCGGCAACAGTACTGCGGCATAAATCACCGAGAGTGCAAAGTGGATACCCGTGGCGGCCAGCATGATTCCGGCATCGAAAGTGGCTGGTGTGGTCCGTACCGCCTGGTCCAACACCAGTGCAGCTGTCAGCGCGGCATCGCGCAACAGCAGTGCCCAGACATTTTCGCCTGCCGCCAGCCATAGCAGTATCTGCGCCAGCGTCGCCGCGACCCCGGCCACCACGCCGGCAACCAGGACTGCGCGGCCATCAGCGCTTTTTCCAGCGCCCATAATCCTTGAACTGCTCGAAGACCTCAGCCATTTCGTGCGAGTTCAGCAATACCGGTTCGCCGACCTGCAAAGCGCGCAGATATTGCTCACAGAGTGACTCAACTTCCACCGCCACATCCAGTGCCTGCCGCAGGCTGCCGCCCAGCGCAATCATGCCGTGATTGGCCAGCAGGCAGGCGCGCCGCCCTTCCAACGCTTTCACGGCAGCGTGCGACAGCGCCTCCGTGCCGAACAGTGCGTAAGGCGCACAACGGATGCTGTCGCCCCCTGCGAGCGCAATCATGTAATGAAACGGCGGCAAGCCCTTGCGCAAACAGGCCAGTGTCGTCGCAAAAGTTGAATGGGTGTGTACCACTGCATTGATTTCGGGCCGATGCTTCAGAATATCCAGATGGAAATGCCACTCGCTTGAAGGCTGCCGCTCGCCCTCGGCCTCCCCCTCGAAATTCATCGGTACCATGTCGGCGGCAAGCATGTCATCCACATGCATGCCGGATGGCGTAACCAGAAAGCCTCCATCGACGCGCACGCTGGCATTGCCGGATGTGCCGCGGTTAAGTCCCATATGTGAAAGTTTCTGCATGACGGCAAGTAGCTCGTCGCGTTCATTTTTCATGTCGGCTCCTTTTCAAACAATGCATGCAGGCTATCCGGCCGGAAAACCCCGCATTCGCTGATGATGCCGCTGACCAGCCGCGCGGGGGTGACGTCGAAGGCCGGGTTCAAGGCTGCCGAACCCGCCGGCAACAAATGCACAGTGGCCATACTGCCATCGACCAGCAGCCCCTGTATGGAGGCCACCTCAGCCGCATCCCGATGCTCGATTTCGATCTCGCGCAAACCCTCCGTGATCGCCCAGTCCATGGTCGGCGAAGGCACCGCCGCATAGAACGGCACGCCGTTATCGAATGCGGCCAGTGCTTTCAGATACGTACCGATCTTGTTGCAGACATCGCCCGCAGCGGTCACGCGATCAGCACCGACGATCACCATGTCCACCTCGCCATGCTGCATCAGGTGACCGCCGGCGTTATCGCTGATCACCGTATGCGGCACGCCGTGACGGCCGAGCTCCCAAGCGGTGAGACTGGCGCCCTGATTGCGCGGCCGCGTTTCGTCCACCCAGACATGCACTGGCAGGCGGCTGTCATGCGCTGCATATACCGGCGCCAATGCGGTGCCCCAATCCACGGTCGCCAGCCAGCCGGCGTTGCAATGCGTCAGAATATTCAACTGTCGCCGCTTGTCTGCCGCCATGGTCCGCAACAAGCCAAGACCGTGCTGGCCGATGGCCCGGTTCAGCCGCACATCCTCGTCGGCAATCTTCGCCGCTTCCTGCCGGGCCGCCGGTAGCCGCTGTTCGGCTTTCAGTGGCGCAACAGCAGCCAGCACACGCTTCACCGCCCAGCTCAGGTTGACTGCCGTGGGCCGGCTTGAAATCAGCGACTGGGCCGCATATTCAAGATGGTCATCACCACTGTTTTCCTGCAGGGCCAGCACCATGCCGTAAGCCGCCGCCGCTCCGATCAAGGGAGCCCCGCGCACCTGCATGGTTTTGATCGCATGCACCATGTCCTGCAGGCTGCCTATCTGCCTGACCTCGAACCGGTGCGGTAATAGCGTCTGATCTATGATATTGACTGCGTTTGCCGTTCTGTCAGGCCAGATCGTGCGCCAGGATTTTCCGTCGATGTTCATTGCTTTCTCATAGACTTCACAAAAAGTTCCATATAGTTAATTTTTCACCCACAAATACTGTGGATAACTTTGTGGATTGCTGTGACTTGAAAATGTAACTTTGTAATTTGTAACAGTTTTTTACAATCGCTTAATTTTTAATCTCTTAATTTATTAAATAAAATCAATTAGTTATTGTATAGCATTGGAATTTAAAGACTTTTATCGCAAGCTTAATGTAATACTTTAGCTGGTGTGCATAACTGACCCAATCCAGGCAGCGCTTCAAGCGCGTTGTTTGTTGTTATTTCAGCCACTTGGGACAATTCCAGCCCACGGATTTCCGCCAGAACCTGCGCAATCTGCAGCAATTGATCGGGGCTGTTGCGGCCACCGCTGCCCAACCACTGCGGTGGAATATCCGGCGCATCGGTCTCCAGCACGATGGACTCGATCGGCAGAATCTTCGCCAGGTTGCGGATATTGAGCGCGCGCTCGTAGGTCATGGCGCCGCCAAAACCCAGTTTGAAGCCAAGCCTGATGAACGCCTGCGCCTGTTGCTCGCTGCCGTTGAAGGCATGCGCAATGCCGCCGAGGACACGGTGACTGCGCAAATGCTTGAGAATGATATCGATGGATCGCCTGACGTGCAGGATGACCGGCAGATGCAACGCTTTTGCCAGCTTCAGCTGTTCGCTGAAGAAAAATTCCTGCCGCACACGGTCGTAGCCCTGAACGAAAAAATCCAGCCCGATCTCACCAACCGCGACAGCATTCGAGGCTTGCAAGCTTTCGCGCAGTGTTGCCAGATCATCCTCGACAGAATCCTGCACATACATCGGATGTATGCCCAGGGCGTAGGCACAGTGGGGGAATTGACGGGAGAGCGCCTCGACTGCGGCAAAATTGCGGCGATGTACCGCAGGCACCACGATCAGGCCGATGCCGCGCGTCAGCGCCGATTGCGCCACCGTCTCGCGGTCTGCGGCAAACTCGGCCGCATCCAGATGACAGTGGGTATCGACCAGCATGGTCAGGTTCCGGCTTTTGCCCGCACCCGCAAATCCGCGCCAATCCGATCAACCGAAATCAGTTGCAGATCAATGCGCTGCGACATCGCAGTCATCGCGGGAAGCGCGAACATGCCGCGCGCATCGCTGCCGAGCAGCAAGGGCGCGTAATAGAAAATGAATTCGTCAATCAGGCCGGCCTGCAATAGCGCGCCGTTCAGTTCCTGCCCGGACTCCACCAGCACTTCGTTGATTTCTCGACCGGCAAGCGCCTGCAACAG
>DIVE01000023.1:36932-46719 GCA_002423265.1 Methylophilaceae bacterium UBA6140
ATTCATTTGCGGGTCGTCCAGCAACACCGTGCCCATGCCGGTGAGCACCGCGCACGAGCGTGCACGCCAGTGCTGCACATCCGCCCTTGCCTCTTCGCCGGTAATCCACTGGCTGATGCCGTTGGCAAGCGCAGTGCGCCCATCGAGGCTGGCCGCGATCTTGCTGCGCACGAACGGGCGTCCGCGCGACATGCGTGAGATGAAACCGGGGTTGAGTGCTTTCGCTTCCGCTTCCAGCAGTCCCGACGATACGCTAACGCCCTGACTTTGCAGCCGTGCCAGCCCGCTACCCGCCACTCTGGGATTGGGGTCCTGCATCGCCACGAACACGCGTTTTACCCCGGCAGCCACCAGCGCATCCGCACAGGGCGGCGTGCGGCCGTGATGACTGCACGGCTCCAGCGTCACGTAAACGTCTGCGCCGCGGGCCAGCTCACCCGCCTCGCGCAGGGCATGCACTTCGGCATGCGGCTCACCCGCGCGCAGATGCGCGCCGCGACCGACGATGACGCTGTCCTTGACCACCACACAGCCGACACGCGGATTGGGCATGGTGCTGTACAAACCGTTGCCGGCCAGCGCCAGCGCTTCGCGCATGTAGTGATAGTCGTGTTCGTTCAACATATTGGGTTCCGGATCAATGCTGGACGATACGGCTGCGTATCAGCCTGTCGTTTTCATCGAAATAAAGCCTGAGACCGTACTCACGCCAGAGACATGTGCCGAGCTCGTATTCGATCTGGCCATGGTCTTCCCAAGTGGGTCTTCCCAGCAGGATGGTGGCAGACTGGCGCGGCATGCCGCGCAACAATACGCGCTGTTTGAGATCCTGAGCCATGTCGCCACGGTAACATGGCGCTTCGTCAGTGGCCCGGGCAGTAATCCAGCGGACCTGGTCAAAGCGGCCGTCGCCGAAAACGAAGTGGTCTTTCATCGCCCACCAGCCGAAGAACAGAACGGAAATGACAAAAATGAGAACGGCACTGATCAGACAGAAGAGTTTGATGGCTTTCATCGTTTCATCTCCGTGAATCGCTTGTTCAGGCTTCAGGCATCGATTTTGCCGGATTTTTTACGGCTGCGTGCGGGAGGTTTGCTCTCGTGATACCCCTGCTTGTCAAGATCGCGGATGACATCGTGAAAATCATCCACATCCTGAAAGCTGCGATACACCGAAGCAAAGCGGATATACGCCACCTTGTCCATCAGCCGCAGTTCCTGCATGACGATCTCGCCCAGGCTGCGCGCCATGATTTCGCGCTCGCCCTGGCCTAGTATCTTCTGCACGATATGCTCGATGGCGCGGTCGACATACTCGGTCGGCACCGGGCGCTTGTGCAATGCGCGGGTAAAGGAGAGTCGCAATTTTTCGCGGCTGAACTCCTCACGCGTACCGTTCTGCTTGACCACCTGCGGCAGATGCAGCTCCGCAGTCTCGTAGGTGGTAAAGCGCTTGTCGCAACCGGCGCAACGCCTGCGGCGGCGGATGGAATTGCCCTCGTCATTGACCCGCGAGTCAATCACCTGGGTATCGTCAGCACCGCAGAAAGGACATTTCATGATCGGAGAGCCATAAACGGTAAAGAGTAAAGGGGGAAGGACAAAGGGCAAAGGGTAAAGGGGGAAGGGGGAAGGGTAAAAGTCGCACCCCCTCCACCGGCAGGGGGAGAGTCGGGGCGGGGGCATCCCCCTTCACCCTTCTCCCTTCCCTGTATTTAAGCGCCATAGACCGGGAAACGGGAAGTCAAGGCATGCACCTTGACCTTGGTTGCGGCGATCACGGCTTCGTCGTTCGGGTTGTCCAGCACGTCTGCAATCAGATGCGCGACCTGTTTCGCCTCTTCTTCCCTGAAGCCGCGCGTCGTAATCGCCGGCGAGCCGATACGGATGCCGGAAGTGACGAACGGGCTTTCCGGGTCGTTCGGAATCGCGTTCTTGTTGACGGTGATGTGCGCCTCACCGAGCAACGCATCGGCCGCCTTGCCGGTCAAGCCCTTGGGGCGCAGATCGACCAGGAAAACGTGGGATTCGGTACGGCCGGAGATGATGCGCACACCGCGCGCTGCCAGCGTTTCCGCCATGACGCTGGCGTTCTTCACCACCTGCTGCTGGTACTCCTTGAATTCGGGCTGCGAAGCTTCGAGGAAAGCCACCGCCTTGCCGGCAATCACATGCATCAGCGGACCGCCCTGCAGGCTTGGGAACACGTTGGAATTGAGCGACTTCTCGAATTCGGCCTTGGCCAGGATAATGCCGCCGCGCGGACCGCGCAGGGTCTTGTGGGTGGTCGAGGTGACGAAGTCGGCATGCGGCACCGGGTTGGGGTAGACACCGGCCGCGATCAGACCGGAATAATGTGCCATATCGACCATGAAATAAGCACCGACCTTTTTCGCGATTTCGGCCATGCGTGCCCAGTCGAACCGCAGCGCGTAGGCGCTGGCGCCACCGATCAGCAATTTGGGTTTGGCTTCAATGGCAATGCGCTCCATTTCATCGTAGTCGATCTCTTCCTTGTCGTTGAGACCGTAAGCGACGATATTAAACAACTTGCCGGAGAGATTGGCGGGAGAACCGTGCGTCAGGTGACCGCCGTGTCCGAGGTTCATGCCCATCACCGTATCACCCGGCTTGAGTATGGAGAAGTAGACCGCCTGATTGGCCTGCGAACCGGAATGCGGCTGCACGTTGGCATACTCGGCGCCGTAGAGTTTCTTCACGCGGTCGATGGCGATCTGCTCGATCTGATCGACAAATTCGCAGCCGCCGTAAAAGCGCTTGCCCGGATAACCTTCAGCATATTTGTTGGTCAACTGCGAACCCTGCGCCTGCATCACTGCCGGGCTGGTGTAGTTTTCGGAGGCAATCAGTTCAATGTGTTCATCCTGGCGATGGCGCTCATTCTCGACATGCTGCCACAATTCAGGATCAACTACGCTCAGGGTTTTTGCTGTGCTAAACATCGGTCATTATCCAAGGGCTTAAAAATAGGGTGATTTTAACATGTTCAACCGCGCCGGGCGCAGACATCCGCTCACCCGCTACAGGTTGTTTGCAGTCTGCTGTTGGTGAGCTATCGGCAAAATAAGTTCAGGCCTGAAGGCGCGCTATAATCCAGTCATCCGTATACAGCGATCAAACCCATGTCCAGACTGTTCAGCCCGCTCAAGCTGCGCGAAACCGTTTTCAGGAACCGCATCTTCGTCTCGCCCATGTGCCAGTATTCGGCCATCGACGGCATGCCGAACGCGTGGCATATGGTGCATCTCGGCAGCCGCGCGGTAGGCGGCGCAGCATTGGTTATCGTCGAAGCCACCGGCGTCTGCCCCGAGGGCCGCATTACGCCAGCCTGCCTCGGACTGTGGTCGGATGCGCAGCGCGACGCGCTGAAGCCCATCGTCGACTTCATGCATCAGCATGGCGCGCTGGCCGGTATCCAGATCGCGCACGCCGGACGCAAGGCTTCGTGCGACACCCCATGGAACCACAGCCGCCACCTTGCGCCGGACAAGGGCGGCTGGCAGACCGTGGCGCCCTCCGCGCTGGCGTTGACGCCCGATCACGCCCCACCCGTCGCGCTGGACAGGCAGGGCATTGAGGATATCTTTTCCATGTTCATGGCGGCCGCGCAACGCGCGCTGGATGCCGGATTCGACGTCATCGAACTGCACTGCGCGCACGGCTATCTGTTGAATTCCTTCCTCTCGCCGCTGACTAACCATCGTGACGACGAATACGGCGGCAGTCTGGAAAACCGCTGTCGTTTACCCTTGCGCATCGCGAAAGCCTTGCGCGAATTCTGGCCGCAGGACAAACCGGTGTTCGTGCGCATCTCGGCAACGGACTGGGTCGAAGGCGGCTGGGATCTGGCGCAATCGGTGCAGCTGGCGCAATGGCTGAAGGAAATCGGCGTCGATCTGATCGACTGTTCCAGCGGCGGCCTGATACTGGAAGCGAAAATTCCGTTCGGCCCCGGCTACCAGACCGGATTCGCAGCCGCCATACGTGCCGAGGCCGGCATTGCCACCGGCGCGGTCGGCATGATCACCGCACCGGCACAGGCCGAACATATTATTGCCACCGGTCAGGCCGACGCCGTTCTGCTGGCACGCGAACTGTTGCGTGACCCCTACTGGCCGCTCCATGCAGCGCGCGAATTACAAGCGGAAATCGACTGGCCGTTGCAGTACGTCCGCGCAAAACTTTAATGACAGAGCACTTTCAAACTTGAAACAAAGGAAACCGACATGAAATGGACCGACAGCCTGCGCATCGCCGAGGCGCTTTACGACAAATATCCGGAGATCGATCCCAAGACCATCCGCTTTACCGATCTCTATCAATGGGTACAGGAACTGGAAGGATTCGACGATGATCCGGAAAAATGCGGCGAGAAAATTCTCGAAGCGATTCAACTGGCCTGGATGGACGAAGCCGCCTGAGCTGGCTTTCGTGTTTCATCCGTCATGACTCTTTTGCAAAGACGAATCAATGAATCCAATGCAGATTCCGCAGCAAATATTCAAGGCTTATGACATCCGCGGCATCGTCGGCAAAACGCTGACGCCGGAGATCGTTGAAGCCATCGGCCGGGCCATCGGTTCGGAAGCCACCATGCGGCGCCAGACCCGCATCTGCATCGGTTACGATGGCCGCCTGTCGGGGCCTGAACTCGCCGCTGCGCTTGCTCGCGGCATCCGCAGCACCGGCCTGCATGTGATCAATCTCGGCATGGTGGCGACGCCCATGGTCTATTTCGCCGCCCAGCATCTGGGCACGCAATGCGGCGTCATGGTCACCGGCAGCCACAACCCGCCCGACTACAACGGCCTCAAGATCGTGCTGGCGGGCGAAACGCTGTCAGGGCAGGCGATTCAGGGCCTGCGCCAGCGCATTCTCGACCACCAGCTATTTGAGGGCGAAGGCAGCGAAAGCCGCTACGACATCGCTGCGGATTACATCGGCAGAATTCGCGACGACATCCGGCTGCAACGCCCGCTGAAAATCGCCGTCGATTGCGGTAACGGCGTCGCCGGCGCTTATGCGAGAACCCTGTTCGAGGCGATCGGCTGCCAAGTGGAAGAACTGTTCTGCCGGGTGGACGGCCACTTTCCCAACCACCATCCCGACCCCTCGGTGCCGGAAAACCTCGCCGACCTGATACAAGCGCTGAAAGACGGTGATGCAGAAGTCGGTCTCGCCTTCGATGGCGACGGTGACCGTCTCGGCGTCGTCACCCGCGACGGCAATATCATCTACCCGGACCGCCAGCTTTTGCTGTTTGCCGCTGAAACGCTGCAACACAATCCTGGCGCCATCATCCTGTTCGACGTCAAATCCACCCGTCATCTGGCACCCTGGATCAAGGTGCGCGGCGGGCAGCCGCTGATCTGGAAAACCGGCCACTCGCTGATGAAAGCCAAAATTCGGGAAACCGGCGCGGCACTCGCAGGTGAAATGAGCGGCCATGTGTTCTTCAACGACCATCGGGATGGCCGCAAGCGCTGGTTCGGCTTCGACGACGGCCTCTATACCGGCGCGCGCCTGCTGGAAATCCTCAGCCGCACAGCCAACCCCTCCGCCGTGCTGAATGCACTGCCGGACAGCATCAGCACCCCCGAGCAACACATCGAAATGCAGGAAGGCGAACCGCACCGCCTGATCGCAACACTGCAGAAAACCGCAATATTCGAGGGTGCCAAAGAAGTGATCACCATCGACGGCCTGCGCGTCGAGTACCCGGACGGCTTCGGCCTGATGCGCCCCTCCAACACTACACCAGTCATCGTGCTGCGTTTCGAGGCCGATAGCATCGAAGCCCTGCAGCGGATTCAGGCGCAGTTCAAAGAGATCATCCTGGCCGCTGCGCCGGGCGTCAGGCTGCCATTCTGATGTCTGCCCACAGATTCATGCTCGCGCTGGTCTGGGTCGTGCTGGCCGGTCTGATCTATTATCTGGCAGAAGCAGCGCTCAATCCCAACAAGGCCGAATTGCTCGGCGAAGACCGCGTTGTGGTACTGGAACACGGTCTTGACGGACATTACCGCGCAGAAGCGCTGATCAACGGCAAAAAGACCAATGTGCTGGTCGATACCGGCGCCACCGGCGTCGCCGTATCACAGCAATTGGCCGACAAGCTCGGTTTGCAGAGCCGCACGGCGATACGCACCCGCACCGCCAACGGCGACACCGTGGCTTACGCTACCCGCATCGACTCGATCAGGATCGGCGGCATCGAGGCGCGCGATGTCTCTGCAATGATCGCCCCCGGGCTGGGCGGCGATGTACTGCTCGGCATGTCATTCCTCGGTCGCATGGATGTCAGACTATACAAGGGCAGCATGACCATACGCCAGACCGACGAGTAAAATCCGGTATTCAGCAAGCCGTGAAGCACCAAAAACAAAAGGGCAATCCCGTTGGGGATTGCCCTTTTGTCTGTTGATTGCGCCGTCCGGCTATTGATTCGTCTTGGCTGCCTCTTGCGCGTAATGCTCGTGCACGGCCGTCATGTCCCTGGTACGCGCCCACTCGATGATCTTGTCCAGCGCCGGCGCGCCGATCTCGCCGACCTGGGCGTGAATCGCGGCCTGTTCGCGCACGAACAGAATGCCGGGAATCTGTTTGATTTCGAAGTATTCGCTGATTTCCGGGTCGGCTTCGGTATTCACCATGCCGAACACGATATCCGGGTTTTTCTCCGCCGCCGCTTCGAATACCGGCGTAAACGCCACGCACGGCTCGCACCATGGCGCCCAGAAGTCGACGATCACGAACGGATTATTGACGATGGTATCTTTGAAGTTTTCCTTGGTAAGTTGCAAAACCGCCATGACAAATCTCTCAGTAAGCTGTGAAGGCGGCATTTTAGCAGATGCTGCCGCATCGCCATAATACCGCATCCGGATTATCCCGGTCTGGCGCCGACCATGATGATCGCCATGCCGGTGACGGCAACCAGGGAGCCGACGATATCCCAGGTCGTGGGCCGCACACCGTCCACACCCCATAACCAGAAAATCGCCACCATCACATAAACGCCGCCGTAAGCGGCATACACCCGCCCGGCAGCGGTCGGATGCAGGCTCAGCAGCCATGCGAACAGCGCCAGCGAGAATGCCGCCGGCACCAGCAGCCAGATTGATTTTCCTTGCTTCAACCATAAATAAGGCAGATAGCAACCGACGATCTCGGCGACCGCCGTCATAAAAAACAAACCTGCGGTTTTCAGCATGATCAGGAAGCCGGAGTTCTAGACCACCGGCTTGCCCCAGGCTCCGCTGAAAAACAGTTCGCCCAGCGGGCGGCGTGTCCGCGCTGAAGTTTCACGCTCCAGCACTTCACCCGAAAGCGTACCGACATCCGCCGGATAACCGACCGACACCATCGCCATCAGGCTGAACTGTTGCGGAATGTCGAATGCCGAGCGCAGTTTGTCTACGTCGAAACCACCCATCTGATGTGCCATCATGCCGGCGCTGCCGGCTTGCAGACAAAGATTGAGCGCGGCGGCACCGGTGTCGTACTGGCTCCAGCGGTTGGGCTGGCCGTTATGTTTGAACAGGCCGTCGGCAGCCACCAGCACCAATAGCGGGGCGTCCTTGACCCAGGCCTGGTTACCCGGCGCCAGGGTGTCGAAAGCGCGTTGCCAGGCTGCCGCATCCTGATGTTTGTCCCAGACGACGAAACGCCATGGCTGATCGCCATAGCATGACGGCGCCCAGCGCGCAGCTTCGAGCAGCGCGATGATGTCATTACCGGATACCGCCTTTGCGGCATCGTAGGCGCGGCCGCTCCAGCGGTTGGCGATAGTGCTATCGATCGGTACCTGGGTGATGGCAGGTTTGTGCATGGCAGCTCCTTACAAGGTCGGGTAATCAGTGTAGCCTTTTTCGGTGCCACCGTAGAAGCTGCTGGAATCGGCTTCGTTCAATGGCGCGCCTTTGGCAAAACGCTCGACCAGATCAGGGTTGGCGATAAACGGCACACCGAAGGCCACCAGATCGACATTGCCGGCGGCAATCGCTGCATTGGCCTTGTCCCTGGTGTATGCGAGATTAGCCATGTAAGGGCCATCGAAATGCTCGCGCAAAGCGATGAAGTCGAAGTCCGGCAAGTCACTGCCGCCCATGCCGCCTTCGACCACATGCAGATAAGCCAGACCGAACGGACTCAAGGCTTCAGCCACATGATTGAACATTGCCTGCGGGTTGGAGTCGGCGATATCGTTGAACGGATTCAGTGGCGAAATACGCACGCCGACCTTGTCGGCACCGGCGACATTAACAACCGCCTGCGTCACTTCCAGCAACAGACGCGCCCGGTTTTCCATGCTGCCGCCGTATTGATCGGTGCGCTTGTTGGTGCCGTCGCGCAGGAACTGGTCGAGCAGGTAGCCGTTGGCCCCATGAATCTCGACGCCGTCGAAACCAGCAGCCAGCGCATTTCTGGTCGCCTGCGCGTATTCTTCGATGATGCCGGGAATCTCTGCCAGCTCCAGCGCACGCGGGGTGACAAAGTCCTGCAAGCCCTGATAGGTAAAGGCCTGGCCCGCCGGTTTGATTGCCGAGGGCGCCACAGGCAAGGCATTGCCCGGCAGCAGCGACGGATGGGAAATACGGCCGACATGCCAAAGCTGCAGCACGATTTTGCCGCCCCTGTCATGCACTGCATCCACCACCTGCTTCCAGCCTGCGATCTGTGCTTCGGTATGGATGCCGGGGGTGGCGGGATAGCCGTGGGCCATTTCGGAAACCGGCGTCGCCTCGGTGATGATGAGGCCGGCGCTGGCGCGTTGTGCGTAGTACTCGACATTCATTTTACCTGGCACATTACCCTCGCCCGCGCGGTTGCGGGTCAGCGGCGCCATGACGATGCGGTTTTTCAAAGCAATACTGCCGATATTGATCGGGCTGAACAAATCTGTGGTCATAAATCTGGAATCCTTTTGAATGCTGTTTGAATCTGGAAATATTGATCTGGAGCCACAGAGGACACAGAGATCACAGAGAAAAAACAAATGCACAATATCGGCAGATTTCATACCCAATCTGGATAGTCATGCTCCCCGCAAGTTGTTGTTTTCTCGGTGTCCTCTCTGCTCTCTGTAGCTGAATAGTCTTTAAAGCTGAATCATAAGACAGAAACTCGCCCAAGCTGATTTACAGGCGCTTGCCTTCGATCAGGAGGGTAATCTCGACATCATCACCGACAGCACCGTCCGGCTTCACGCCCCACTTATAGCCGAAATCCGATGCCTTGATCGCGGTGTGCGCTTCCAGACCGACACGGTAACCGCCCCAGGGATCGGTACCGAAACCCAGCACCTTGAACGGAAAAGTCATTTCGCGCGTCACGCCGTGCAGGGTCAACTTGCCCGTGATCTCACCTTCGGTCTCGCTCCTGGCAACCACCTTGGTGCTGACGAAGGTCATCTCGCCGAACTTGGCCGCATTGAGATAATCGTCCTTGACGATATGGGCATCGCGCTTGGCATGGTTACTGCTGACGCTGAACATGTTGATTCTGGCCTCGACGCTGGAGTTGACCAGATTGTCGCGGTCGATCACCACCTTGCCCTGCACGTCATGGAAGGTGCCAGTGGTTTTAGCCACCACATGCCGCACGCTCCAGTTGGCAAAACTGTGTTCATTGTCGATGGCATAGGTTTCCGGTGCCGCCTGTACAGACAGTGAAACCATCATCAATCCCGCCAGTGCAACGAGTCCTTTCAATCCTGCCGTTCTGTCCGGTCCCAGTGTTTTCTGCATGTTTGATGCTCCTTTTT
>DIVE01000023.1:46761-50448 GCA_002423265.1 Methylophilaceae bacterium UBA6140
TCGCCCGCCAGCAATCGCACGCCATTGAGCTCAATTTCGCCGCGCGCCACTTGCAGATAGGCGCTGCGGGCCGCACCGAGTTCATAATCCAGATGTCTGCCCGGTTCCAGCACCGTTGCATGCAGCGCCACATCCTGATGCACCAGCAAGCTGTCCGGACGATGTTCGCGTGAGGCAATCAGACGCCACCGGTTGAGTTTTCCGGCTCTGGGAAAATGCATGTCTTCATAGCCCGGGGTTATCCCCTTGCGCTCCGGCAACAGCCATATTTGCAAAAGATGGACCGGCGCGGAAGCAGAAGCGTTCACTTCGCTATGCATCACTCCTGTACCAGCCGACATGCGCTGCACATCGCCGGCGCGGATCACGGCACTGTTGCCGATGTCATCGGTGTGACGCAATTCACCGCTCAACATGTAGGTGATGATTTCCATATCGCGATGCGGATGCATGCCGAAACCGGCCGCCGGCGCAATCACGTCCTCATTGATCACGCGCAGCACCGAATACTGCATATGCGCCGGATCATGATAACGGTTGAACGAGAACGAGTGATAACTATCCAGCCAACCATGGTTGGCATGACCGCGTTCCGCTGACTTTCTTAATGTAATCATTTTAAATTCAACTTAATTGAAGAATGAATGTATTTTATTTATTGAACAAATTGATTGATAGCAAATTATTTTGCAGTTATCGTTCAAAAAATATGAACAACAAAATTTCACTGGAAGCGCTCGAAGTCATCGACGCCATTGCGCGCAAGGGCAGTTTCGCTGCCGCCGCAGAATCGCTGCACCGGGTACCGTCCGCCATTACCTATGCAGTACGTAATCTGGAAGACAGTCTGCAGGTCGAACTGTTCAACCGCGCAGGCCATCGCGCCACGCTGACCGAAGCCGGTGAAGAGCTTCTGCACGAAGGCCGCCACCTGCTGCGCGCAGCGGGCGAACTGGAGCAGCGCGTCAAGCGCGTCGCCACCGGGGTCGAGACCGAACTCGGCATCGCGCTCAACGACCTGTTCAAAATCGAAGCCATTTATCCCTTGCTGCAGGATTTCTACAATCAGGGCTTCGGTACCCGCATCCGCATCATGCGTGAAGTGTTCGGCGGCAGCTGGGACGCGCTCATCGCCGGCCGCGCCGACATCTCCATCGGCGCACCGGGAGAAGGCCCTCCCGGCGGCGGCTACATCGCACAGCCGCTGGGCACGCTGGAATTCCATTTCGCCATATCGCCCGAACATCCGCTGGCGCGCCTGCCCGACCCGCTCAAAAACGAGGACATCCGGCAATATCGCTCGGTGTCGGCGGCAGACAGCTCACGCAACCTCGCGCCGCGCACTTCCGGCATCCTCAGCGGGCAGGATGTGCTGACCCTGCCGGATATGCACAGCAAGCTGACGGCGCAGATTGCCGGGCTGGGTGTCGGCTATTTGCCGAAAAAACTGGCTGAAGATCACGCGCGGCAGGGCCGGCTCATCATCAAGGAAGTCGCCGAAGCAAAACCTCAGGCCACTAGCTTCCTTGCCTGGCGCAGCCGCGGCGGCAAGGCGCAGCAGTGGCTGCTGAAAAGGCTGGAACAACTAACACTGGATGATCTGCTGATGTAATGCCAGAATTGGAACATTGCTCATCCAGACGATTGAACGAGGAAAATCAACGATGCCGGACCATCTGCCCGAAGAAATGACAAAAATCAGTCACCTCATCATCAAGGCCATGCGCCTGCTCGACGGTCTTGCTCATATCATCATCGGCCTCTCGCTGGCGATCGCCGTCATCATGTTCACCTGGCTGTTTTTTGCCGAAGTACACGAAGCGATCAACGCCCACAATCTTGTGCATGGCTTTCTGCATGCGCTCGGCACGCTGATGCTGCTGTGGTCGATCTCGGCACTGATCACCGCAGAAATCCGTTACCTGCAAGACGGCAAGCTGGAAGTCGAAACCTTCGTCGAAGTTGCGATGGTCGTCGTGCTGCGCAAGCTGATCGTGATGCCGGTACAGGAGGTCACGCCAACCACCGAAGAACTGGTGATGTGGGTCGGCGCTTCACTGGTACTCGGCATACTGTTCGTACTGGTGCGCTGGGGCAGAAGAGAATTCTCCGAAAAGAAATGAATGCGCTCCGGCGCGGTCACATCACCACCATGCACAAACTCACAGACTCCATCATCGCTGCGACCGGCCGCGTTGTTCTCGGCAAGGAGCGGCAGATCCGCCTGGCGCTGGCCTGCATACTGGCGCGCGGCCACCTGCTGATCGAAGACATGCCGGGCATGGGCAAGACCACGCTCGCCCACACGCTGGCGCAAGTGCTCGGACTCAAATTCAGCCGCGTGCAATTCACCAGCGATCTGCTGCCGGCAGATATCCTCGGCGTCTCGGTTTACAACCGCAATCAGGCCGATTTTGAATTCCACCCGGGGCCGGTATTCACCAATGTGTTGCTGGCGGATGAAGTGAACCGCGCCACCCCCAAGACCCAAAGCGCATTGCTGGAGGCGATGGAAGAAGGTCAGGTGACAACGGACGGCATGACACGCGCATTGCCCCGGCCTTTCTTCGTCATCGCCACGCAAAACCCGGCGCACCATGTCGGCACCTTCCATTTGCCGGAATCGCAACTGGATCGTTTTCTGATGCGTATCGACCTTGGCTACCCCGGCCACGACGCAGAGCGCGACCTGCTGAAAAACCTCGGCGGCAGGGCGAACACCGCAGACATCGCGCCATGTACCGACGCACAGGGATTGATTCAGCTGCAAGCCGAAGCCGCTCGCGTGACGGTATCCGATGCCCTGCTGGATTATCTGCAAGCCATCCTCCGCTTCAGCCGCACTTCATCACGCTATACCGGCGGTCTGTCGCCGCGCGCAGGTATCGCACTCAAACAATGCGCGCAGGCCTGGGCCTTGATGGAAGGCCGCGACTTCGTGCTGCCGGAGGACGTGCAGGCGGTTCTGCCCGGCGTTGCCGGACATCGCCTGCATGCTGCCGGCCATGAAAACAGCGGCGATGACAATGTCGAGGTGTTGCTTAAAAGCATCGCCGTACCCTGATACTGCCAATGGCGATCGCGCTCAAACTCCCGGACTGGAGCAAATGGTTGCGCGCGGCACAGGCCGGGCATGCACCTGCCGTCCTTAGCGCCCGCCATATCTACATACTGCCGACCCGTTCCGGCTGGTTCTTTGCGCTTTTACTGCTGCTGATGCTGGCGGGCGCCATCAATTACAACCTCAGTCTGGGGTTTGCGCTGATCTTTCTGCTGGCCGCAATCGGCAACATGGCTATGCTGCATGCCTGGCGCAATCTGGCCTATCTACAGACCGGCAGCGGCCGGGTTGAGCCTGTCTTCGCCGGCAGCGATGCCGTATTCGAGATTGTGCTGGCCGACTGCCGCCATCTGGCACGCTACGCAATCGCGGCAAACTTCGAACCTGCGGCAGCCGAGCGCAGCGCCGCCTGCGTCGATATCCGGCCAGACGGTCAGGCCGTGATCAAACTGCATCTGCCCGCCACGCGTCGCGGATGGCTCAAGGCCCCGCGCATCAAGCTCCATACGGAGTTCCCGCTCGGGCTTTTTCATGTCTGGGCTTATGTCGATCTCAACGACCGCTGTCTGGTCTACCCGCACCCTGCAGAAAAACACCTGCCCCTGCCCGCCGCACCGGATCAGCAA
>DIVE01000023.1:50547-52833 GCA_002423265.1 Methylophilaceae bacterium UBA6140
GGCATCATTTATCCGCCCGATACCGGCAAACGCCATCTGCACCAATGCCTGCGGGCGTTGGCGCTGTTCTGATGATGGCAGCGAATCCGCTCAGGATTGCCGATCTGCGCTGGCTGCTGCTGGGCATAAGCCTCGTCATGCTGTTGCACATCGCGCATTTCTCCGTCTGGGTCACAGTGTTCGTGATCGTGCTGGGCATCTGGCGCTACCTGTCGCAACACTACCACTGGCGTCTGCCCGGCGCCTTTCTGCTACTGCCGCTGACCGTGCTCGCCGCACTCGGCATTTTACTGACGCACAGGGGGCTGTTCGGTCGCGATGCCAGCGTCGAACTGCTGGCCCTGATGCTGATGCTGAAACTGATGGAAGCGAAAAGCAGCCGCGACCTCACCGTACTCGTATTCGGCGCGCTCTTTCTCAGCATCACCGCTTTTCTGTTTACCCAATCCATGCTGTACGCTGCCGGCATACTGGCATCCACCTTCGCGCTGACAGCAACGCTGACCGGTATCAGCCACCCCAACGGCAGTCTGGATTGGCGCACCCAGAGCCGGATCAGCGGCAAACTGCTGTTGCAAGGACTGCCGGTCATGCTGGCTTTGTTTTTCCTCTTTCCGCGCGTGCCCGGACCGTTGTGGAGCATTCCTCAGGCATCCAGCCAGGCCTTGAGTGGCCTGTCGGACACGATGGAACCGGGAACCATCAGCGATCTCACGTTATCCGGCGAGATCGCCTTCCGCGTCGAGTTCGAAGACGCCCCGCCCCCACCCAACCTGCTTTACTGGCGCGGACCGGTACTCTGGCATTACGACGGCCGCAGCTGGACGATGGCCAGCCAGCAGCTTTTTCTGCCGTACGAATCCGTCCAGTCGGATCGGCCGGTCACCAAGTACACCGTCACCATGGAACCTAGCAACCGCCGTTCCATGCTGCTGCTGGACATGCCGGCAGAACTGCCGCCGGAGAGCAGCCTGACGCGCGACATGCAGGTACTCTCCAACCAGCCGCTGCGCGCCCGCATCCGCTACGATGCCGCCTCACATCTGGATTACCGGCTCGCCGCTGAAATTCATCCGCGCGTGCTGGAACTCAATCTGCAGATTCCGGATATCGAAAACCCCAAAAGCCGCGCTCTGGCGCAAAGCTGGACGGATGCAGGCATTCCACAGGAAGCCATCATTGAAACCGCACTGCGTATGTTCCGCGAGCAGAATTTTGTCTACACCCTGCAGCCGCCTCTGCTCGGCGAGCAGGCGATGGACGACTTTCTGTTCAACACCCGGCGCGGCTTTTGCGAACATTACGCCAGCAGCTTTGTTTTTCTGATGCGCGCTGCCGGCATACCGGCGCGCGTCGTCACCGGCTACCAGGGCGGTGAGCTGAACCCGGTCGGCAACTACCTGATCGTGCGTCAGTCCGACGCGCATGCCTGGGCCGAAGTCTGGCTGCAGGACAAGGGCTGGGTTCGCGTCGATCCAACTTCCGCCGTCTCGCCTTCGCGCATTGAGTCCGGTATCGCCGGCGCCGTCAGCGAGCGCGATCTGCTGCCTTTTCTGGCAAGGACGAATTCACCGTGGCTGAAGAATGCTTTCCTGAATCTGGATGCGCTCGACAACGCCTGGAACCACTGGGTGCTGGAATACGACCAGAAACGTCAACTGGACATGCTCTCGGACATGACAGGCCACAAGCTTTCCTGGCAAGACCTTGTGACCGGCATGATGCTGGCCGTCGCAGCGGTCGGCCTGCTGTTGAGTTATTTCATCCTGCGCGGCAAACCGGCTAACCGCGATGTTCTGCAACACAGCTACAACCGCTTCCTGCAGAAAATGAAACGTCGCGGCATCACCCGCCGGGCGCATGAAGGGCCGCTCGACTTCGGCCGGCGTGCGGCAGCAGCTTTGCCGCATAAAGCCGACGAAATCGGTAGAATCACGGAAATCTACAACCGTCTGCGTTATGGCGGCAAAGACGACGCCGGATCCGTCAACACACTCAAACAACTGATCAAATCATTCAAATGAACGACATCGAATTCATGCAAATCGCACTTTCGCTCGCCGCTGAAGCCGCAGCAAAAGGCGAGGTGCCGGTAGGCGCCATCGTCGTCAAGGACGGGATCGTCATCGGCCGTGGCAGCAACGCGCCGATATCGCAGCACGACCCAAGCGCCCACGCCGAGATTCAGGCCATGCGTGAAGCCGCAAAAACACTGGGCAACTACCGTCTGGTCGATTGCACCCTGTATGTGACACTGGAGCCATGCGCCATGTGTGCCGGTGCCAT
>DIVE01000077.1:0-3275 GCA_002423265.1 Methylophilaceae bacterium UBA6140
GTGACGGCTGCTGCCATCAGGTTTTACTTCGGGCATCTGCACGCTGTAATCGATCCAGAAGGTCAGCAAGGCCAAAATCGCCAATAGCGCCAACGGAAGCAGAATGGTGGGGCGTGCGTACATGCAGTGTTGTGTTCTGACCTATTTCAGAAATTGCGCCATTTGCGCGTCAAAAGTGCCCTGTGCCTTCATCAGCAGTTCGCAGGCCTCACGCACGGCGCCACGGCCCGCCTGGGCATGGGTGGTGTAATGCGCATATTGCCGTACCAACGGCGTGGCGGTCGGCACTGCAATTGCCAGGCCGGCGCGGCGCATGGGGGGCAGGTCGACCACGTCGTCACCCATGAAGGCGACTTCGGCGGCGCTGACGTTCATGGTTTTCAACAAATCCTCGAACGCTTCCAGTTTGTCTTCGACGCCCTGGTAAAAATGGGCGATGCCGGTGGTTTCGGCGCGCTTGGTGACGACATTCGAAGTGCGGCCGGTGATGATCGCCATCTCGACGCCACTGGCTTTCAGCAGTTTCATGCCGAGGCCGTCGAGCGAGTGGAAGCTCTTATACTCCTGACCGTCGTCGCCTATCATCAGGCTGCCGTCGGTCATGACACCGTCCACATCGAAAATAATGACTTTAATGCGTTTTGCGCGTTCTGCTACCGGACTCAATTGACTCACTTAAATAACCTTTGCTGTTAACAGGTCGAGCATGTTCAACGCCCCGACCATAATTCCCTGCTGATCGACAACCAGCAGGCCATTGATTTTTCTGTGTTCCATGATCTCCACCGCCTCGACCGCCAGCCGTTCCGGCGTGATGGTGCTGGGTTTCGGACTCATGATGTCGCGCATCAGAGTGCCGCTGATGCCGATGCCTTTTTCAAAGGTGCGGCGCAAGTCGCCGTCTGTGAAAATGCCGAGCGGTTTGCCGTTCTCATCGACAATCGCGGTCATGCCCAGCCCCTTGCGCGTCATTTCCAGCAGGCCGTCCGACAGCGGGTCGTCGAGCTTCACGGCGGGAATGGCCTCGCCCTTGCGCATGACATCGGCCACATGGATCAGCAGCCGGCGCCCGAGGCTGCCGCCCGGATGCGAGCGGGCGAAATCTTCTGCCGAAAAGCCGCGCTGGTCGAGCACGGTCACCGCCAGCGCATCGCCCAGCGCCAGCATCGCTGTCGAGCTTGCGGTAGGCGCCAGCCCGAGCGGGCAGGCCTCCTGGCTGACATGCGCGTCCAGATGGATGTCAGATTCGCGCGCCAGCGTCGAGCCCGGATGGCCGGTGATACTGATGACGGTTGCGCCCAGACGTTTGATGACCGGAAGAATTGCCAGCAATTCTTCGCTTTCGCCGGAGTTGGACAGTGCGATCACCAGATCGTCACCCGTGATCATGCCGAGGTCGCCGTGGCTGGCTTCACCCGGATGCACGAAAAAGGCCGGGCTGCCGGTACTGGCGAAGGTGGAGGCGATCTTGCGGCCGATGTGGCCGGATTTGCCCATGCCGCTCACCACAACCCGGCCCCGGCACTGTAAAATGAGGCGCACCGCATCGACAAAACGCTGATCGAGGCGGTTGGCGAGGCTTTCAAGCTCGCGCGATTCAATCAGCAGAACTTCTCTGGCAAGGCCTAAAGGGGATGGACCGGCAGGGGAGTGATTTTCTGTGGTTGAGCCGTGATGTCGGTGAAGTTGGCTTGTCTCCATAGCACCAAGTATAAAAGGGATTCAACCTCGAATAAAGGTTGAATGGATAAATAAAGGCGGTTTTTCGCAAAGCGGGCATAATTTTTGCCTGTTGCTGCAACCGGCCTGATTTTCAAGAACAAAAAATGCAGGATGCCCTCGCCATCATTCTGGTTTTGCTCGTGAGCTCGGTGCTGGCCGTTGCGCTGTTCCGGGTGCTGCCTCTGCCGACCATGCTGGCGTATTTTCTGGTCGGGCTGGCGCTGGGCCTGCTCACCGGCAATGCCTTGCTGATCGTGCTGGTGGTCTCGGTGCTTTCCATGATTGCTGCACCTTTCATCATTCAATACAACGGCAGGCTGGCAAGACGTCTGGTCAAGAGCCATAGCCGCAATCATGAAGACAAGGTGACGGCGATGCCGGCAGGCGCGCGGTGCTGTTGGGCGCCGGAATATCTGGCGGCGGCGGAAAAAGTGTTACTGACGGGGAGATAGAGATGCATGTTCTGATCGCAGGCGGCGGTATCGTCGGCTGCATGACGGCGATGGAGCTGGTGACACGCGGTTGCCGGGTGACTATCGTCGAGCGTAATCAGGTGGCGAGTCAGACTTCGGGCGAATCTTCCTGGGCCGGCGGCGGCATCCTGTTCCCCTTGTTGCCCTGGATTTACAGCGATGTGGTCAACCGGCTGACCATGACCGGAATCCGTTTCTATCCCGAGATCTGCCGGCGGCTCAAGCAAGAAACCGGCATCGATCCAGAGCTGCAGCAGTCCGGCATGTTGATCCTGCCGCAATACGATCAGGCAGCGGCACAAAACTGGTGTCAGGCCTGGAAACTGCCGGCGGAAAAGGCGTCGGCCTGTGCTTTCGGCGTCGCTTCGCCGGAGGGCGATGATGCGCTGTGGCTGCCTACCGTCAGCCAGGCCCGCCCGCCTTATGTGATGCAAGCCTTGCGCAAGTGGCTGGAGCAGAACGGCGTGACCTTGCTGGAACGCACCGAGCTGAAGCCGTTGAGCGGGGAGACGCGCCTGCAGGCCTGGGAAACCGTCGATGGCCGGCGGCTTGCAGCCGACAAGTTTGTGGTCACCTCCGGCGCCTGGAGCTTCGATCTGTTGAAGGAAACCGCCAGCAAGCTCAAGATCAAACCCATGCGCGGCCAGATATTGTTGTACCGGCCGCAGAAAAATCTCGAGCACATGGTCTATCGCGAGGGCTTCTACATGATTCCTCGCAAGGACGGCCTGCTGTTGGCGGGTAGTACGCTGGAGGATGTCGGTTTCGACCCGGCGACCACCGAGTCGGCGCGTGCCGAGCTCAGTGCCAAGGCGGCCGCCATCATGCCCGAATTGCAGGGGTTGCCCATTCTCAAGCACTGGAGCGGTCTGCGCCCCGGCACACCGGAAAATCTGCCGGCCATTTCCGCGCATCCGCAGATTGAGAATCTTTTTCTCAACACCGGCCATTTCCGCTACGGGTTGACCATGGCGCCGGGCAGCGCCAAGATCGTCAGCGCGCTGATCTGCGGCGAAGAGCCGTTCCTCGATCCAGCGCCGTTCGCCTGCCCGTAAGCGCAGCGCTCGCGTCGCGAGCATT
>DIVE01000077.1:3313-10172 GCA_002423265.1 Methylophilaceae bacterium UBA6140
GCAGTTGTTAAATTCTGCATGAGGCCCCATCTGTTTTTCTGTCGAGCCGGCAATTCCATTTTCAGTGCCGGCTTTGGGCGCAATCTCATCAACAGCAATATGGAGCAAAGCGATATCAACCGTAGCCTGAACATGCAGAACATCCGTCATCCGGCGGTTGCCGGAACCTTTTATCCCGCTGATCAGCGCCAGCTGGCAGCCAGTATCAGAGGCTTTCTCGATGCAGCAGGGGCCGATGCCGGGCTGGTGTTTCCCAAGGCGATCATCGTGCCGCATGCGGGCTACATTTATTCCGGCCAGACAGCAGCGGAGGCGTATTCGCGTCTGGCTGCCGGACGAAACACCATACGGCGTGTCGTCCTGCTGGGGCCGACTCACCGGCTGGCAGTTCGCGGCTTGGCGTTGCCGGAGGCCGATAGCTTTGAGACGCCGCTGGGCCGTGTAGCCCTGGACAAGGCTGCGATGGCCTTGCTACGCGCGCTGCCGCAGGTGGTGGTGAGCGCCGAGGCGCACGCGCATGAGCATTCGCTCGAAGTGCAGTTGCCGTTTCTGCAGACCGTGCTGGAGGACTTCAGTCTGGTGCCGTTGCTGGTGGGTGATGCCGACGCCGGGGAGGTGGCGGAAGTGCTCGATACGCTCTGGGGCAATGAAGAAACCGTTATCGTGGTCAGTTCGGATCTCTCGCATTACCTGTCGTATTCGCTGGCGCAGGAAATCGACCAGCTGACCGTGCAAAAGATACTGGCGATGAAGGACAGCCTGACGCATCAACAGGCCTGCGGCGGCACGCCGATCAACGGACTGGTGCGCGCCGCCAGAAAGCACAGACTGCATCCGAGTTTGCTGGCGATGTGCAATTCCGGTGACAGTGTTGGGGACAAACAGCGGGTCGTGGGCTATGCCGCATTCATATTTTCGGCGGAGGCGGGTGATGCGTGAGATGGTCGGCAACACGCTGATTGCAATCGCGCATGATGCCATTCTCGCCGGACTGGGCGAGCCATTGCGCGGCGCCGATGAACAACAGCGCTGGCTGCATGAAAAAGGTGCGACTTTCGTCACCCTCAATCGCAGGCAGCAACTGCGCGGCTGCATGGGCAGCCTGCAGGCACACCGTGTCTTGCTGGCGGATATCAAGGCCAATGCCGCTGCCGCCGCTTTTCGCGACCCGCGCTTTCCGCCGCTGGAAATACGCGAACTGGATGAAATCGAGATCGAGGTGTCGCTGTTATCGGCGCTGGAGCCGGTCATTTATGAGAACGAGCAACATGCGCTACGGCAACTGCGGCCCGGTATCGACGGTGTGCTGCTGGAATTCGGCGCGCAGCGCGGCACTTTTTTGCCGCAGGTATGGGGACATTTTTCCGATACCGCCAGCTTCTTGCGCCAGCTCAAGCAGAAAGCCGGGCTGCCTGCCGATTTCTGGCATGACGATATCCGCTTGCAGCGCTATTCGGTGGAAAAATTCAAACAGAGCGATCTGCCGCTGACGGCTGCGGCGGAGGGCATGCGTTGATGCGGGAATCCGGTTACAGGGCGCGTTACTGGCACATGCTGGAAGATGGCCGCATGCAGTGCGATCTTTGTCCGCGCGATTGCCGCCTGCATGAAGGGCAACGCGGCGCCTGTTTCGTCCGCATGCGCGAGGGCGACGAGATGCTGCTGACCACCTATGGGCGCTCGTCCGGATTCTGCATAGACCCGATCGAGAAAAAGCCGCTCTATCATTTTTATCCCGGTAGCAGCGTGCTTTCGTTCGGCACTGCCGGTTGCAACCTGGCCTGCAAGTTCTGCCAGAACTGGGATATCAGCAAATCGAAAGACATGGACCGCCTGATGGATCAGGCCTCGCCGCAAGCGATTGCGCTCGCGGCTCAGCAAGCGGGCTGCAAAAGCGTGGCGTTCACCTACAATGACCCGGTCATCTTTGCCGAATACGCGATGGATGTAGCCGATGCCTGCCACGCGCGCGGCATCAAAACCGTGGCGGTGACGGCGGGCTATATGCACGACACCGCGCGACGCGATTTCTTTGCAAAAATCGATGCGGCGAATGTCGATCTCAAGGCTTTCAGTGAGGATTTCTATTTCAAGCTGACCGGTTCGCACCTGCAACCGGTGCTCGATACCTTATGCTATCTGCAGCGCGAAACCGATGTCTGGCTTGAAATCACGACGCTGCTGATTCCCGGCCGGAATGACAGCGACGAAGAAATTACGGTCATGTGTCAGTGGATCGCGCGTGAGCTTGGCCCGGAAGTGCCACTGCATTTTTCGGCCTTTCATCCGGACTACAAGATGCCGGATATTCCTGCGACCCCGCTATCGACGCTGATCCGAGCGCGCAACATCGGGCTGCGCGAAGGTTTGCACCATGTGTATACCGGCAATGTGCACAATGCGGAGGGCGATGCCACATTCTGCACGGGTTGCAGCAAGACACTGATTCTGCGCGACTGGTACCGGATCGTGCATTACGGGCTGACGGCAGAGGGCTTGTGTCCGCAATGCGGTACAAGACTTGCCGGGCATTTCGATGCAGATGCCGGCAGTTTCGGCAGCAGACGTATTCCGATTGCGATCCGGGAGTACGCATGAACCGCCCGTTGGCGACGGCGGCCACTGAAAAGCTGGTGCATATTCCGGCAGACGGTGTGCATATCGAAGGCATGCTGCAAGTGCCGGAAAACGCGCAAGGGCTGGTTCTTTTCGCCCACGGCAGCGGCAGCAGCCGGCACAGTCCGCGCAACAACTATGTGGCCCAGGTGCTGCATCATGGCGCTATCGGCACCTTGCTGATGGATTTGCTGACGCCGGAAGAAGACATGGATTATCAGACACGTTTCGACATCGGCTTGCTCACGCGGCGCTTGCTGGAGGCGACCCGCTGGATAAGGCGCGAAGCGGATACGGGCAAACTGCCGCTCGGTTATTTCGGTGCCAGCACCGGTGCGGCTGCGGCGTTGCAGGCTGCAGCGGCAACCGGTGACAATGTCGCAGCCGTCGTTTCTCGCGGCGGCCGGCCCGATCTGGCGGCTGAGCGGGATTTGCAGCGGGTTCAATGTCCGACCTTGTTGCTGGTGGGCGGTCATGATCCGGAGGTGATCCGGCTCAACCGGCAGGCCTATGAGCTATTGCGCTGCCAAAAGGAAATGATCATTGTGCCGGGCGCGACACATCTGTTTGATGAGCCGGGAACCCTAGAAACAGTTGCGCACGAAGCGACGCTATGGTTTTCGCAGCATCTCATGCCGGGTTTATCGGATCGCCTTAACCACGCAGAATCCGAATGACCTCATCATCTTCCACTTGCGGGAAATGCGCATAGAACTGTCCGACTGCACTGAAATCCGGCGGCGCTTCGAGACAGACGACTTCATCGGCCAGACTGGCGATCTTTTTCAGGGTTTCCGGCGGGGCGACCGGCACGGCGCAGATCAGTTTCTGCGGCTGGCAATTGCGCAGGCCGTGCAGGGCTGAAATCATCGTGGCACCGGTGGCAAGCCCGTCATCGATGACGATGACGATGCGGCCTGCCGGGTCTGCGGGCGGTCTGACCGGCGTGTATTGTCTGCGCCGCTCACGAATCACCGCCAGCTGCGCCTGTTTTTCGCCTTCGATGTAAGCCTTGTCGGCACCGGCTTCGGCAGCATAGTCAGCGATATAAGTCCAGCCGCTCTCGTCGATCGAGCCGATGGCAAACTCCGGGTTCCATGGTGCGCGCAGCTTGCGCACCAGCACCACATCGAAGTCGCCTTGCAGTTGTTCGGCGATGATCTTTGCCATGGGCACGGCGCCACGCGGAATGGCGAGTATCAGCGGATTCTTGCCCTTGTAGTCCTTGAGTTTGTCGGCCAGACGGATTGCGGCATCCTTGCGGTCGTGGAACATGGCCCGTCTCCTTCCGTCAATGCTTGTCCGGTTGCAGCAGATCAATCTTGAACGTCGCCTCATAAGGCGGTACGTTGCATTCGATGATGCTGCCCGGCGCGACATCGAGGCGGATACCGGTGATATCGCAGCGCACCGGTAACTTGTTGGCACCCCGATCCACCAGCACCGCCGTGCGAATCTCGGCAGCCTGTTTTCTCGCCAGATACTCGACCGCCCGCAACATGGAGTGGCCCTGATACATGACGTCATCCACCACCAGCAATGACATGCCAACAAGGTCCAGCGTCGCATGTTCCGGGTTTTCGGTCAGTCTGGTTTCCGGGTGCAGCAGCGTCAGATCGTCCGCATAGCGTTTGATCTGCAAATTCATCCGTTTCAGCTGATTCAGGCCGAAATCGCGCAGCAAGCGCTGGTGCAGCATCTCCGCCAGCGGCGCACCACGGCGCAGAATGCCGACCAGCATCACTTGATCTCTGCCTGCCAGCAATCCGGCGGCCTGCCAGGCCATATTGTCGATCACGGCATTCAGCTCATCGGTCTGGTAGAGGCAGGTGCGTTTGCCTGCGGTTGAAAACTCCATTCATACTCCCTTGATCCGGCATCCGGATAATTTTCGCTGTAAAACAATGTTATCCGCACATTACCACGCTGGTGGGAGGCTGATGAGTACGTGTTCGCGCGAATGATGCCGATATGCGGTTTTTGTTATCTTGAGTCATTCAGGGAAATCAGCGAAAAGGAAAAAACCATGACCATCGCCACAATCTGCAATCACGATGTTGTTGCGCTCGACCGCGATGCGACTGTGCTGCAAGCTGCCATGCTGATGCGTCAGCACCATATCGGCAGCGTGTTTGTGACCGAAATCAAGGGCGGCAAGCCGCTGCCTGTGGGTATTGTTACAGACCGGGATGTGGTGGTCGAAGTCGTGGCAACTGGTCTTGATCCGGCGGTCATTACCGTCGGCGACATCATGCTCGCCGGTCTGCTCAAAATAGAAGAACAGGCGGGGGTGTTCGACGCCATCCGGCTGATGTCGGGCAAAGGGGTAAGAAGGCTGGCTGTCGTCAAGAAAGAAGGCGAGCTCATCGGCGTCATCACCATGGACGATTTGATGTTGATGCTCTCCAGCGAGTTTTGCAGTTTTGCCAAATTGCTGACCAAGGAACAACAGAATGAAGTGGTCAGGCGTAGGTAAGCAGGTCTGAGCAAGTGAAATCATGCAAAAGGAAATCACATGAGCGCGAACAGGACGATGGCAGGGTTTCAACGCATCAGCCATGACAGGCCGCTGCTGGAGCAGCATATCGATGCCTACAGAGTGGGCGGCAAGCTGGCAGAACCGACGGTTTGTCCGCAATGCCACGCCGTTTTTCAAAAGGGGCGCTGGCAATGGCAGGCAGCGCCGGCGGAGGCACAAAAGACCATCTGTCCCGCCTGTCATCGTATTAACGATCAATATCCGGCCGGGTACGTCACTTTTGAAGGCGATTACTTCAAGGCGCATGCCGATGAGATTCTGCGCGTAGTCAACAACCATGCCGAGCATGAGCGCGTGGAACATCCGTTGAAGCGGGTGATGCAAGTGCAAAAAACAGCCGATTCGGCAGTGGTCACTACGACTGATATTCACCTTGCGCGCGGCATTGCCGAAGCGGTGCATCATGCCTGTCAGGGGGAATTGGAATTGCAATACAACCCGGGCGAGAATCAGTTGCGCGCTTACTGGCAGCGCTGATTTTCTGAGAATTTATTGAAACCATGTATGGCCGAGCTTGGTTACTCGGCCATGCTGTCGTGGGCTTTTTAGAAGAACTTCTGCCAGCGCAAGGCCAGAATCTTCTGGTCTTCAGTGTTGCTGTCATGCCCCGGGTTCATCCGGTACATGCCTGCAATCGACAGGCTTGAACTGCTGGAGATGGGTGTGTAGTAATTCAGCTCGAAATCATATTCGAGATCTTTCGGTGCCAGCGAGACGCTGCGGTTTTCGTATTGCATGATGCCTTCTTCACTCATCCCGCTTGGCACTGTCATATCCAGCTTGCCGGAGTTGACCGCCATGGGCTGGCTGACGGCGATGCCGAAGCGGTCTTCTTTTCTCAGCAGGTTGCTCGTCATCAGGCCCAGGCTCCAGGATTGGCTATTCACCGAATCGACCGATGTGACCAGCGAATTGGATTGCCGGCCGGACGACGAATTGCCATAGCTGAATGAGCCGGCGAGCCAGGTGTCGGCGGTCAGCTGTTTGGCGGCGGAAATCGACATGAACCAGGTTTTGGTCGCATCGTTGATGCCGAAGTACGTTCCGGGTGAGCCGCCCAGCAGGCTTTCCTCTTCATTCGCGAGGCCCATCGATACGGCGACCTTGGAATCCTTCCAGCGGCCTGACAGTTCCAGCAGTCCGGTTTGGGTGGAGGTGTTCAGCTTGTTGTATTCCTGCCCGGTCAGTGCAATGGCGTTTTCACCCTGCATGGCGAGCGGGTCGAAGCTGGACACTGCGCCGGCAGAAACCGACCAGTGGTTGTTGAGCGGCATGCCGTAACCGGCAAAATTCTGATAGCCGTTGAAACCCAGATAGGGGTTGGCAAACGCCTTGTCGGCCATGAATCCGGTGGATTCGAAGGGAGTATGCGCGAAGCCTAACACGTAGTTGGGATTGGCGTTCATACCGAATGAAAGCTGTTCGCCGCTGGCCAGTGTCTTGGCATAAGTCATTGACGTCAGTGCAACCGGCTGGGCAAGAGGGGACACAGCCAGTCCGTAGTGCTCGGGTGCCTCGATTTGTGTCATGGTCAGCCGCGCCCCGTCAACACTGGATTCAGTGGTTCGCATGCGCGTGTCCATGCCGGAAAACAGCTGGCTTAAATTCAGTGACGGTGCGGAAGGCGATGCATAAAGCGCTGACATGTCCAGTAGATAGTCGCGGCCGAAATCGTCGAGGCCGGCGACGGTGAGGTTGGCATGC
>DIVE01000077.1:10332-10572 GCA_002423265.1 Methylophilaceae bacterium UBA6140
TGGTTGTAGGTCGATACGATACTGACGCCCGGGGCGACCAGATAGTAATCCATGCTATCGCCGGCCCGGTTGCTCCAGCTGGCGATCACATTATTCTGATCGACCGCCCCTACCGCAAGGATTTGGCCATTGGCCCAGCTTTCCGTCGCGTAACGGGCAGGCCAGTGTGGGTTGTCATAGCCGGAATTGCCGGCCGCTGCCACGATCAGCTGCCCGGCCTTGACATTGTTTTTGAGTGCG
>DIVE01000077.1:10579-15650 GCA_002423265.1 Methylophilaceae bacterium UBA6140
TCCAGGCCTTTCGCCAGATTGGCCAGAGTGCCGGAGCCATTCTGGTCGAGTACCTTGATCGGCACGATCTGCGATGCCGGCGCAACACCGACGCTGTAACCCGTGCCCGCACTGCCCCCGATGATCCCGGCGACATGGGAGCCGTGCCCGTTGTCGTCGGAGTTGCTACCGGCCGCAATGGATTTGTTGGCGACGTAGTTATAGCCCGCAAGCAAACGATCGCTCAGTTCGCTGTGGTTGAATACGCCGGTGTCTATTACTGCGATACGTATTTTCGCGCCGTCAGCACCCAAGGACCAGGGTACAGAGGCTTTGATCGCGCCGATATGCCATGAATAGGCAAGTTCCGTGGCTGTGGGTTTGACGACTGCAAAAGAGGTCAGATCCTCATTCTCGATAAAGCCCAGGGCGTGGAGTTCATCATCGGCCAGTACGTGGGTGTTGGTCAGCAGTGCAGCCAGCAGTAGGGAAATGGTTTTGGGAGCGGGATAGTTCATGGCATGCCCTTTCTCTTGGTGTTGTTATGGTAAAAATGACCATAACAAAGGTGGCAGTCCAGATCAATCCTGACAGAATTGTGGGCGATCTTCTCCAGATATATCTAGTCTGTAGTGAGCTTTTGTAACTCTGCCACAAAAATCTATGCTGATTTGCAGGCAGGATTTCTGGCGAGAATGGGCTGTTGCTTGTGGTAACTGATTGATAAATCAGGTGTTGATGAGGCACGGCTGGGCTTAATAACCATCTATCCGCCTGTAGGGTTCAGGTCGGCTGCCTAGTAAACCTGCCAGGGTTCCGGCAGCTTTGGAGAAATGCCGGAGTCCGTGATAAAAGGACTTTTTTGAACTATTCCTGCTGTCCAGGAGCAGAAAAGGAGAAATTGCCAAGCGGATGATCCCGTGCAAAATTCTGCGTGGAATCTCTTTCAAACTCATCAATAGCGTTTTTCTGAAACCGAACAGCTTGATGTGTGTGTAGATCCGGCTGCTACTGGACCAGTATTGCCGATGCAAGCGCCAGGATATTCTGAGCCGGTTGTCCAGCACGATTTCTGATACGACCGCATCGGAAACAACAATGATTCGGCCGCCTGAATGCACGTAGCGCATAAAAAAATCGCTATCTTCTCCACCGGTCAGTCGCATCTTGTTATCGAACCGCATCTGTAGCGGGGGAAGCAGAAGATATTTTGAGAAAATCACATTGTTGGTCGATGCCCTTCTGACCAGATTGCCGGTTTCAAGCAGGGATTTCCCCTTGTTTTCCAGCCATTCCTTGTAGCCTTCCGGGAAGATGTATTCTACCGGTCCGGTGAAGACTTCGGAACAGAAGTTTTCTTGCGCGCGAGCATAAGCCATGAGCCACCCCGGCCTGGCAATCTCGTCGTCGTCCATCATCATGATCCAGTCGGCACCCAGCTCAAGACTCGCCTGACAGGCCGTGTTTCTGGCAAATGGAATGCCGCGTTGTGGTTCATCCAGAAGGCGGATGTTGATGTCGTTCCGGGATTGGTTTGCGGCGATAATTTCACTGACATTGCACTCAGGTGCATTGTTGACGACAAGAATTTCAAAAATCCAGTGTCCGGGGATTTCTTGTCTGGTCACTGATGCCAGGCATTCTCCCAGCATCACGGGGCGGTTGCATGTGCATATACACAGTACAACCCTGGTTTTTGGCATTACTTGCATCCGATATTAAAATGGAAATAAATTACACTCTATCACACAGAATTCGGGGTCGTAATAGCACATGTGATATCTTGGGCCGGATATGCATGAATGCATGCGACATTGATTGCGGGTTGAATTTATCTGTCACCGGATAATAACTTTGTTTTTTGAGCTCGGGAATATCAAATGGATTTTTCAGGCAAGTCTGGTCGTATCAGTGTGGTCATGTGTACGCACAATCCCGATGAGCAGACATTTTCAGAATCTCTGGAACATGTTGGAAAGCTTCGCTGGCCGGATGGCGGTCATGCGGAAATTGTCATTGTCGATAATTGCAGCAATCCTCCGTTGGATCAGTGTGACCACTTACGCGCATGGCTGCTGAAAACCCCCGGTGCACGCATTGTCTGGGAGCCGAAACTGGGTTTGTCGCATGCGCGAGCGCGCGCATTCAGGGAGGCAAGCGGCGAAGTGATTGTATGTTTTGATGACGACAATGCGCCGGATGCAGACTACCTCGAGCAGGCATGGAAGGCATCCATCGACTATCCCTGGGTCGGGGTCTGGGGGCCGGGCCAGATATCGATCGACTGGGCGGAAGGCAGTCATCCGGAAGTAGTCAGGCGCTATGCGGGCGAATTTCAGCAGCACCGGCAGACACACGTCAGCTACGGTCTGGATTTCCCGGCAACCGATACCATGCCTTACGGCACCGGTATGGTGTTACGAAGAGCGGTCGCCTTGATCTACGCAGCTCAGGTTGAAGCTGCAATATTAAAAACGACCGGACGTATCGGTAATCAACTGGCAAGCGCTGAGGATAACCAGATAGACTGGCTGGCAATGCTTAACGGTTGGGCCATCGGGCGGCATCCCGCACTGAAGCTGATGCACATGATTACCGCCGACCGGGCGCAACCGGCCTATGTTGCGCGCTTGGCTTATGGCAAGGCAAAGTCCTATCATCCGGCGCTGCGTGAAATTCTGCCGGATTTTTTCACGGCCAAAATGCCCCGTTCCGGCAAAATCATGTTCCGTCTGCTGGGCAAGACGCTGAGCTGGATTTTTGCCTCCGGACGTCATTCGCTGGCTTATCAGCTTGCCAGAACATTGGGTTTCGCTGTCGGCACATGGGCTGCATATGGTCAGACGCCACCACGCTGGGTTCAGCGGCTGGTCAAGAGTCTCTATGCAGATAAAAGCGGCGATACACAGTATTAATGCTGTTTGAGCGCAGAGGGGTTTGCCCGCAACAGGCTGGTGCCGGAGATGTTCTCCGGTTTGGGTAAGCCGAGCAGCTCGAAAACAGTGGGCACCACATTGAAAGAGCTCTGAACAGTGTAGTTTCCGGATTGTATTTTTTCATCCACGACAAAAGCTACCCCGTGCCCGCCGGTATGGCCGCCAGTTCTGCGCAGAGGCAGTGGGCCAATTTTTCCGAGTTGCGGGTGGTTGATAGCCAGAATGGTCTCATGCCAGAAAACCAGAATATCACTTTCAGTCCGGTTGGCTTTCAGCGCTTCAGATAACGGTTTGTAAACGACCTTGCCGACTGCCTCGCCGCCTGTAAGGGGATTGGTGCACATCAACAAGTCTGCCTTGATCTGTTCGCAGACCTTTTCGTAATCATCCGGATCGACTTTTCCATGTTTTTCCCGCCCCTTGAGATTGACCCGGATTCGTCCATCGTAGAAACTCGGCAAGGCAAAGGCTTTCATGTCGCGCCAATAGCGCTGGTAGTGATTGGCGGGCATCCAGTTCAGCGACCTTGTCCGGTTTCTGTGTTTTCGAAGACGCTTCAAGCGCAAGCGGATTCTATCGAGCAGGGAGCCTTGCGGATGGCGCAAGGACGTGATGACGGACTTTTCCCAGGATTCGTCGGCTTTCAGCATGGGGACAGGTGTTTCGCGCCAGGCTTTAGGTACCTGCAGGAGGGTGTTGCCAGTCTGCTGGCGATAGATGAATTCCGGTAGTAGTGCCATGGATGGTACGTCCCCATGGTTTGGTCCCATGCCATGCATCGAAAACATGATAAGGCTGGCGTCAGGAAATGTGCTGGCAAGTCGGCCTATGCCTTCATCCACGGTCTGATAAAGCCGCGTAACCATTTGTGCCGAGAGCATGGCTGTGGGGTGGTTGTGCAAAGGGTGACTACTATCCATACCATGCCACATCGGCTCTATGATGGAGTGGAATTCGCTCCAAACCACATAGGCAAGCTCCCAGTCCGGCAAACGTTCCTGCAGTAGCCATTCGATGATATCCGACCTTTGTGCCGCGCCCCGGCAAAGCGATTCTCCTGCTCGTTGCGTCCGTTCCAGGCTGGGCCAGGTGAAGGCATAGATGAATTTTTCCGCTTCATACCGACCGAAGCGTTGATTGATCTCCTCCAACAGCTGGCTCGGCTCGGATTGAAGCTGGATGCCGGGGTCATGGGCTCCCCAGCCTACGACTCCGCGCGCACGGGATGACTTGGCAAGATCGAAATAAGGTGCATCAAAGATGACGGTTCTGGATTCCAGCAGATTGATGAACGGCGGGATACTGGTGTCCGGTTGACTGGCAACATATCGTTCGGGGTCAAACTCCACGGCAGACCAGCGCCCTGACAAATCCGGAGATTGTCCGGATGCAATGTGTTCACCCGCAAGTCCGGTATATCGATAAATTCCGTGATCCAGGGGGAAGCTTGCTGCCAGTTTGGACAGGCGTTGAAGGTTGGGCATTTTGCCTTCGTTCATGAGCCGCTCAGCCAGCGCCGGATCATAGCCGTCCAGCCCGATCATCAGCACACGCTTGTTGGCCATGTTACTGCTCTGCTTTCCAGCTGCCGGATTTGCCGCCCTGCTTTTCCAGCAAGCGGATATTGCTGATGACCATGCCGCGATCCACTGCCTTGCACATGTCATAAATCGTCAGAATCGCGACAATAGAAGAGAAATAAAGCACAATAAAAACAATAAGATAATAAATAAGTATTTAAAGCTGGACCAAATATGTCTATGTTAAAAAGTGTATCAATTGGGCCAAAATTGGGCCAAGAATCAGAATATCACAAAGTGCCTATGACTCGCATACTGGCAATCTTACCCCCCCACCCCTATTAATTTACCTGTTTACCTTACCCCACCCACCCGGTACACCCCCATTTTCGATTGATTGTAGCTAGCTGACCAATGCACTTGGATTTGGACTAATGATGTTGGGATTTTGTAAAATTTAAGCTCTTAGATAAGAGATGAATTTCAGTGAAAGTGGATAATGCTAATAAGAGCTTGGAAAGCTGTGTTGAACAGGTTTACCATGCAATTGAGGGTCGAATGCCTAACCTTAAACTAGAACTCCATTTATACAAAATCTAGGAACACTCTTTATGTGAATCGCCCCTGATGCAGTAG
>DIVE01000131.1:0-3940 GCA_002423265.1 Methylophilaceae bacterium UBA6140
CGAGCAAGTTCGGCATCACCTTCAGTTCGAAGCTGATGGATGACCCTGAAACCAAAAGCAGACTCACCCGCTTGATGGCGGAGGCCGTCATGGGCAGGCGCGGTGCGGTCACGGACGAGGACGTGCTCTCGAATGCAAACGATTAGGATTCTTTATTTCGCCAGATTGCGTGAATCGCTCGGGCTTTCCGACGAAGCGATGCCGCTCGAAGAGCCGCTCAGTGTCAAAGCCTTGATGACACAGCTTGCCGCCCGCGGCGACCAGTGGCAGCAGGAGTTCGATGGCTGCCGGCCTTTGCGCGCGGCTGTAAACCAGACGCTGGTATCCAACGACAGCATGATTCGTGCGGGCGATGAAGTCGCATTTTTCCCGCCGGTGACAGGGGGCTAGTGATGGAAGTGCGTGTCCAGCAGGAGGATTTCGACGTTGGCGCAGAGATTACCCGCATGCGTCTTGCGCGCAAGGATACCGGTGCGGTTGCCTGCTTTGTCGGTCAGGTGCGCGATCTGAATGAAGGCGATCAGGTCGCGGGGATGACTCTGGAGCATTACCCTGGCATGACCGAAAAAGCCCTGCGCAATATCGCAGAGGAGGCCGGCAGGCGCTGGGACATACACGATGCGCTGGTGATACATCGTGTCGGCAGTTTGATGCCGGCCGACCAGATCGTCCTGGTGATCGTCACCGGCGCACATCGCGGCGAAGCCTTCGCCGCCTGCGAGTTCATCATGGATTATCTCAAGACCGAAGCCCCGTTCTGGAAGAAGGAACAAACCGACAGCGGCGAACGCTGGGTGGACGCCAAAACCAGTGACGATCAGGCACGTGATCGCTGGGGTCAGCCATAGCCGCCTGTAACAGAAACGCAATCATTATTCATCCATAGCCCGATCGCCCTGAATGCTAAAAACGCTCACTGCAGAACAACTCATCCCCGCCATAGAACCTGATGCACTTGGCTTTTCCACAACTGCGGAGCTGGCCGGTCAGGCAAAGCCGCATGCCGGCTGGATAGGTCAGGCTGACGCCGAGGCGGCGGCACGTTTTGGCCTCGGCGTGCACCATCCGGGTTTTCACCTGATCGTGATCGGCGACCCGGGTTGTGGCAGAACCTCGCTGATGCTGAAGCTGATGCACGAATATGCTGCCGGACTGCCGGTGCCGCGCGATCTGGTTTATTTGCACAATTTCGATAACCCCGACAAGCCGCTTGCCTTGCGCGTCGGCGCAGGTTCGGGTGCCAGGCTGCGGCAGTCGCTGGATCAGTTTGTGCGGCAGTTGTCGAGAACCATGCCCGGTGTCCTCGGCGATGCAGTGGCGGTCGAGGCGTTTCTCGAATTGCAGTTTGCCGCCATCAGGCAGGGGCTGCAAATCGAGAATGGCGAACTGAGAAAGCTGGAGTCCTACCTGATTGCAGTCCGTCAGGACATCTTCGACAACCTGGAAGTCTTTCAGCAGGCCATCAACATCGCACAGGCAGCATCCGTGTTCGGCGCATCCCAGGGTGCCGCTGTCGAGCCGGGCTTGAATCCGGACAGCGAAAGCTTGCTCGAATCCTATCTGCTGCGCTTCAGAGCCAATCTGCTGGTCGATCACCGGCAGCAGACGACGGCACCGGTGATTTACGATGACGATCCCGGCTTTCAAAGCCTGTTCGGCTCTTTCGAGTCGGGTTCCGAGCAGGCCAGCAGTTTGCCGGAATTCATGCGCCTGCGCGCGGGCAACCTGTTGCGCGCCGATGGCGGCATGTTGATGCTGCATCTGCGCGACATTCTCAACGATCAGCAAAACGGCCCGCAGATTCTGGAGAAACTGCATCGCTTTCTGCGTAATGGCCGCGTTCAGATCGAAGAGTCCGTTACGCATGCCGGCCACATCGCCAGCACGCATGCGGTTTCCGATCCGGTGCCGGTTCAGGTGCGGCTGGTCCTGATCGCCACGCGGGAGGAATTCTATCGCTTGCAGGAGGAGGCGGAGGATTTTGCCCGTTTTTTCAACGTCAAGGTCGATTTTTCCGATGATTTCAATGCGGGCAATGAGACCTATCGCGCCATATCGAGCTATATCGCCGAGCGTTGCGAACATTTTTCACTACCGCACTTTACTGCCGAAGCGGTTGCCAAAATACTGCAAACCATGCACAGGAAGGTCGAGGACAAGGCTCGCGTCAGTAGCCGGCTGGCGGATTTGCAGCACCTGATACTTGCGGCCGCTGCCGAAGCCGGGGCGAGGCAAGCGCAAGCGCAAGAGGGTGTGCGGGCTTCGCTGATAGACGCGTGCGACGTCAGCGCGGCGATAGAGGCCGAATACAAGCGCCACCGCAGCCCGGAGATGCAGTTGTTGCGTTCAATTGTCGATGGCGACTTGTTGATACGCGTTCAGGGGCGGCAATCGGGCCAGATCAACGGCCTGACACATATCGATCTCGGCGATGCCGGTTTCGGTTCGCCGGTACGCATTTCGGCTCGCTGTCATGCGGGCGAAGAGGGTGTCATCAACATCGACCGCGAAGTGGAAATGACCGGCCCCAATCACGACAAGGGCTTGTTCATCCTGCAAAGCTGGTTGTCCGCGAGCTTTGCCAAGCTGACGCCGCTTTCGCTCAATGCTTCGCTGGTGTTCGAGCAGGAATATCACGGCGTCGAGGGCGACTCGGCATCATGCGCCGAGCTTTTCGCATTGCTTTCGGCCATTTCCGGTATTGCGCTGCCGCAGGGCATTGCCGTGACCGGTGCCATGAACCAGCACGGCGAAGTGATGGCCATCGGCGGCGTCAACGAGAAAATCGAAGGTTATTTCAGGGTGTGTCAGGCGATCGGACTGGACGGCGCGCAAGGCGTGATGATACCCGAGCGCAATGCCTCGCATCTGGTGCTCAACGATGAAGTGGTGGCTGCAGTCAGAGGCGGGAAATTCCATATTCATACCTTCGGCCATGTGCTGGAGGGGCTGGCATTCCTGGCCGGGCTTGAGCCGGGTATGATCGGTGAGACGGGGGATTATCCGGCGGAGAGCGTCATGGGTCGTGTCCAGCGCGCATTGGAAAATCTGCGCAAGATTTACGATAGCAACAAACCGGACGAATGAGGCGGCAGCGTCATGAGCAAGCAGCGCAAGACGGAAGAGCAGCGCAAATTGGAAGACCAGGGCAAATCAGAAGGAAAGCACGGCGACGGGAAATGCCGTCTCGATAAATGGTTATGGGCCGCACGGTTTTTCAAGACACGCAGCCTCGCGGCCGAAGCGGTCGAGAGCGGCAAGGTGCGGGTTGACAGCGATCGTGCCAAGCCGGCAAAGGAAGTCAGAATAGGCGCTGCGGTGCATATCCGTACCAGGGATTTCGAGATCGAGGTGCGCGTGCGCGGACTTTCCAACCAGCGCAGAGGCGCCCCCGAAGCGGTGTTGTTGTACGAAGAGACGGAATCCAGCCGCGTCATGCGTCAAGAGGCGGCAGTCACGCGGGAAAAAGACCATGCGCAGCGGGAGCGCGGCACGGGGCGCCCGACCAAGCGTCAGCGTCGTGAAATCAAGGGTTTCACCGACAATTGGTAACAAGAAAAAAAGGGAGCGAAAATTGATTTTGGTCACAGGCGGTGCGGGCTTCATCGGCTCGAATTTTGTCATGGACTGGCTGGCGCAAAGCGATGAGCCGGTCGTCAATCTGGATAAGCTGACCTATGCCGGCAATCTGCAAAATCTAGCCGGTCTGCAGGACGATGCGCGTCATGTCTTTGTCCATGGCGACATCGGTGATCAGATGCTGGTGGCGGATCTGCTGCTACAGTACCGGCCAAGGGCGATCGTCAATTTTGCCGCCGAATCGCATGTGGACCGATCCATCAGCGGGCCGGATGCTTTCGTGCAGACCAATGTTGTCGGTACCTTCAATTTGCTCGAAGCGGCGCGTGCGCACTGGCAGCAGTTGGCTGAGGCGGAAAAA
>DIVE01000131.1:4037-5555 GCA_002423265.1 Methylophilaceae bacterium UBA6140
CCCTATCATTTTCCGGAAAAGCTGATCCCGCTGATGATTGTCAATGCACTGGCCGGCAAGCCGCTGCCGGTATATGGCGACGGCATGCAAATCCGTGATTGGCTCTACGTCAAGGATCATTGCAGTGCCATCCGGCAGGTGCTCGCAGGCGGACGCCCGGGAGAAACTTATAACATCGGCGGATGGAATGAGAAGGCCAATATCGACATCGTGCGCCTGATCTGTCAGCTGCTGGATGTGCTGCGACCGAGGCAGGATGGCAAAAGCCATGCGGAGCAGATCACCCATGTCGCCGACCGGCCGGGACATGACCGACGCTATGCGATAGATGCCGGCAAGATCGCGCGCGAGCTTGGCTGGAAACCGCAGGAAACCTTCGAGACCGGCATACGCAAGACCGTGCTCTGGTATCTTGAAAACCCCGGCTGGGTGGAGCATGTGCAGTCCGGCGCTTATCGCGACTGGCTGGACATGAATTACGGCAACCGATGAGCGCCGATAGAAAAATCCTGTTGTTCGGCAAGAACGGCCAGCTTGGCCGGGAATTGCAGCGCAGTCTGCAGCCGCTTGGGCAAGTCATCGCGCTGGATGTCGACAGCCCGGAACATGCAGCCGATTTCAGCCAGCCGCAGGCGCTGGTCAATACTGTCCGTGCGCTACAGCCCGATATCATCGTCAATGCTGCGGCCTATACTGCCGTCGACAAGGCTGAAAGCGAGCCTGAACTTGCCCGCGCGATCAACGCCGACGCCCCCGGCGTTCTGGCGGCAGAGGCAGAACGGCTCGGTGCGTGGCTGGTGCATTATTCGACCGATTATGTGTTTGACGGCAGCGGCGAGCGGCCCTGGCGCGAGACCGACAGGCCAGCTCCGCTCAACGTCTATGGCAGAACCAAGCTGGCCGGGGAGCAGGAAATCGCTGCTGTCTGCACCCGATATCTGATTCTCAGAACCAGCTGGGTTTATGGCGTCCACGGCAGCAATTTCGCCAGGACCATGCTCAGGCTGGCGCAGGAGCGTGAAACGCTGGCCGTGGTTGATGACCAGATCGGTGCGCCTACCGGCGCGGCATGGCTGGCAGATTTGACCGCGACTGCGATCCCGTTGCTGGAGCGCGACTCTGGTCTTGCAGGTTTGTATCATGCTGTGGCCGCCGGTGAGACCAGCTGGTACGGTTACGCGAAACTTGTCATCGGCGAGGCGAGAGCGATGGGCGTGCCGGTCAAGGTCAAGGATGCCCATATCCGCGCTGTCGCCAGCAGCGAGTTTCCGGCCCCGGCAAGGCGGCCGCTCAATTCCAGACTGGATACCGGAAAGCTGCAGGCTGCATTCGACATCAAGCCGCCGGATTGGCAAACTGGCGTTATCGAAATGCTGCACAAGATTCAGGACAGGTAAAACACATGAGAGCACGTAAAGGCATTATTCTCGCCGGCGGTGCCGGCACCCGCTTGCATCCGGCGACACTCGCCATCAGCAAGCAATTGTTGCCGGTGTATGACAAGCCGATGATCTATTA
>DIVE01000123.1:0-9740 GCA_002423265.1 Methylophilaceae bacterium UBA6140
GTGCTTGAACAATCTGACATTCAACCTGCCAGCACGCTGGACATGGTCATCGAAGCCGATCGGCAGGCAAGAGTGCTGGCCAATATCTGGATGCAGAAGCGCTGATGCTGACGATCGTTGCATTCCTGGTCACCCTGAGCGTATTGATCGCTATACACGAGTACGGGCATTTTCAGGTGGCGCGTTGGTGCGGGGTCAAGGTACTGCGTTTTTCGATAGGTTTCGGCAAGCCCTTGTTTCGCAAGTCCTTCGGCAAGGACAACACCGAATTTGTGGTTGCAGCGTTGCCGTTTGGCGGCTATGTGAAAATGCTGGACGAACGGGAAGGCGAGATCGATGCGAAGGAAGACCTTTCGCGCGCGTTCAACCGTCAATCGGTCTGGAGGCGCATTGCGATTGTTTCGGCCGGGCCGGCGGCCAATCTCCTGCTGGCAATTTTTCTATATTGGATATTGTTCATGCATGGCGTCATGGGCATGAAGCCGATACTCGGCGACGTTCAGTCGAATACGCCGGCGGCGCAGGCCAGCCTGAAAGCCGGTGATCTCATACAGTCGCTCGCCGGTGAATCAACGAAGACATGGCAGGATGTGAGATGGGTATTGTTGCAGGAATCGCTCAAATCGGAGTCCGTGGCAGTTGAAGTCTTGGATCAGTCAGGCAATCCACATGCCTCTGTGCTCAGTCTGACCAGTATCGGCCGTGACGATTACGAGCGCGATTTCCTCGACAAACTTGGACTGAAACCTTATCAGCCGGAAGTGCCTGCCGTTATAGGTGATGTGGTCAGCGGGGGTGCTGCCGAGCGCTCCGGCCTGCTGTCCGGCGATCAGGTCATTTCAGCGGATGGAGAAGCTGTCACAAACTGGGAACAGTTCGTCACTATCATACGCAACAATCCACAGAACCGGATTCAACTTGAAGTGCAACGCGGTCAAGAATTGCTTGCTCTGCACATTACTCCCGAAGGCGTTAATGAAGGCGGCAGCAAGGTCGGCAAAATCGGCGCCATTAACCGTGTAGATGAAGCTGTGCTGGAAACTTATATGACCAGGGTCAGCTACGGCCCGCTGGAGGCTTTGGCGAAAGCCGGTAGCAAGACATGGGAAACTTCGGTATTCAGCCTGAAAATGCTGGGTAGCATGATTACTGGCGACGTATCCTGGAAAGGTGTCAGCGGTCCGGTGACGATCGCCAGCTATGCAGGACAGAGCGCGCATATCGGCTGGAAAGCCTTCCTCGGCTTTCTGGCGCTTATCAGTATCAGTCTCGGCGTGCTGAATCTGCTACCCGTGCCTGTGTTGGATGGCGGTCATTTGATGTATTATATGGTGGAAATTTTCAAGGGCAGCCCTGTTTCCGAAGCGGTGATGGAATTGGGTCAGCGCATAGGTCTGTTCTTGTTGGGGCTGCTGATGATTGTGGCTTTTTATAACGATATCAACCGGATTTTCACAGGCTGAACTTAATGAAATTTGGCATCAAGCTCAACCATATATTGCCCCTCGTCATCAGTGCTTATGTTTCAAGTGCCTGGGCCATAGAACCTTTCGTGGTCCAGGATATCCGCGTTGAAGGCATTCAACGTACTGAACCGGGCACGATATTCAACTATCTGCCGGTCAGGGTCGGCGAGACGATGGATGATGAAAAGGCCACGCAGGCAATCAAGTCGCTCTACGCTACGGGATTCTTCAAGGACGTGCGTATTGAGGTTGACAACAATGTGCTGGTCGTTCTGGTTCAGGAACGTGCCGCCATTGCTGCCATCAGTTTTAATGGTAACAAATCATTTCCCAGCGACAAAATGCTGGAAGGCTTGAGCCAGATCGGCCTGTCCAACGGCCTGATTTTCGATCGTTCCATGCTGGACAGGGCGGAGCAGGAAATCAAGCGCCAATACCTGGCCCAAGGCAAATACGCGGCTACCGTCAAAACCATCGTCAGCCCGCTGGAGCGGAACCGCGTCGCCATCCGTTTCGATATTGAGGAAGGCGCGGTATCCAAGATCCGCAGTATCAATATCGTAGGCAACAAGGACTTTGCAGATGATGTGCTGCTTGAACAGTTCAAGCTCACCACGCCCAACTGGCTGAGCTGGTGGAACAAGGATGACCAGTACTCCAAACAAAAACTGACAGCAGATCTCGAAGCCTTGCGGTCTTTCTATATGAATCAAGGTTATCTTGAGTTCAATGTCGATTCCACCCAGGTTTCGATCACCCCTGACAAGCGTGACATCTATATTACGGTGAATATCACCGAGGGCATGAAATATAAGGTCAGTGAGATCAAGATGGCAGGCGAAATGCTGCTGGCGGAGGAAGAAGCCATGAGCCTGGTCAGCATTCAGGCCGGAGAATTCTTCAACCGCGAGAAAGTCACCCAGTCAAGCAAGGCGATCAGCGACCGCCTGGGCAATGATGGCTACGCCTTTGCCAATGTGAATGCAGTGCCTGCGTTGGACAAGGAAAATCATACCGTGGCCTTTACGTTTTTCGTCGACCCCGGCCGCAGGGTTTATGTCCGCCGTATCAACCTGACCGGCAATACACGTACCCGCGATGAAGTTTTGCGACGGGAAATGCGCCAGCTTGAGTCATCCTGGTATGGGGCTGAAAAGATCGAGCGCTCTAAGCAACGTCTGCAACGGTTGCAATTCTTTGATGATGTCAACCTTGAAACACCCGCGGTGCCGGGCACAACCGATCAGGTCGACCTCAATATCAATGTGACCGAAAGGTCTACAGGCAGCGTCCAGTTCGGTGCCGGCCTCTCGAGTTCCGAAGGCGTGGTTTTCGGTATCACGGTCAACCAGAACAACTTTCTGGGTACCGGTAATCGCGTCAGTGCCCAGATCAACACCGGTGATGTGAATAAAACCTACTCACTATCGTTTACCGACCCTTACTTCACGCCGGATGGCATCAGCCGGGGCTTCGATGTCTACCGACGTGATGTCAACACCAGCTCTCTCTCGACCTCGTCGTACGAGAGCTCTTCATACGGCGCCGGTGTCCGCTTCGGCATGCCATTGAGCGAAGGAGCTTTTGTCAGTGCGGGTCTGACTTTCGACAACACCTCGATTGACCTTAGCACAGACAGTTCCACCCGTTATCAAAATTACTGCGGCGGACTTTCATGTACCAATAACAGCTTGATGCTGAGTTTGAGTTGGGCGAACGATACCAGAGATAATGTACTCTACCCAAACAAGGGTACGTATCAAAGGGCATCGACTGAAATCGGCCTGCCGGGTCTTGATCTTGAGTATTACAAACTGGAATACAAGCATTCGTGGTTCAAACCTCTCAGCAAGAACGTCACCCTCATGCTGAACGGAGAAATCGGCTATGCTGACAGTTACGGCGACAAAGATTATCCGTTCTTCAAGAATTTCTATGCCGGTGGTGTGAATTCCGTGCGTGGTTATGAGACCAGCTCGATTGGTCCTCGATATGACGAGAACGGGCGGGACTTTTCGGAAGGCGGTACGAAAAGAATTGTGGGCAGTGCTGAACTGTTTTTTCCAGTTCCGGGCATGAAGGATTCCAGTCAATTCAGATTGAGTGCATTTTTGGATGCAGGTACCGTTTGGGGTGAGGGCAGTACGGCGCTCTCGGATCAAGGGTGCAACAACACGGCATCTGATTGTTTGCGGTATTCAACAGGTTTGGGTGTCAGCTGGTATTCGCCCTTTGGCCCGATCAAACTGGTATTCGCAAAAGCGCTCAATGAACAGGACGGCGATAAAACAGAAGCGTTGCAATTCCAGCTGGGTACACAGTTTTAAACACCCCGCTCAAAAATTTAGCGTTAAATTGACTTAAATCAGGAGAACCCAATTGAACAAGTTTCTTAAATCCACGTTGATCGCAGGTCTCTTTGCCTTTGCCGTACAGGTGCAGGCAGCAGAGCTGAAAGTTGGTTATGTGCAGGTAGACAAGATTCTGCAAGAGGCTCCGCAGACTGCTGAAACCGGTAAAAAACTTGAAAAGGAGTTCAGCCCGCGCACCGCCGAGCTCGAGCGCCTGCAAAAGCAGATCCGCGATATCGAGGCCCAGCTCGACAAGGACAGTCTGACCATCTCGGAAACCGACCGCAAGAACAAGGAACGCGATGTGTCCAATCTCAAGATCGACTTCCAGCGCAAGCAACGCGAACTGCGCGAAGATATCAACATGCGCAAGAATGAAGAGTTGGGTACGTTGCAGGATCGAATCAACAAGGCAGTCACGACTGTTGCCGAGACTGAAGGTTATGACCTGGTAGTTTACGGCGGCGTTGCTTTTGCCAGCAAGAAAATCGACATCACTGACAAAGTATTGAAGGCACTCGGCAAGAAGTAATCACAGCTGAATCGTATTTATTCTGTGACTCAAACAGGCTATTTGCTCGAAGATATTGTTTCTGAACTGGGTGGGGAGCTGGTGGGCGATACCGGCGTCAGGGTCTATCGCATGGCTTCTCTTGCCCAGGCAGAGCCCGGGCATATTACCTTTGTCAGTAATCCGAAATATCTTTCACAGCTTGCCGGCACTCGTGCCAGTGCCGTGATTCTGGGACCGGCCAGCAAGGATGCCACATCAATCCCGAGAATCGTTACCGAGAACCCTTACGCGTATTTTGCCAGACTCTCCAGTCTGATGAATCCAGCTCCGGTTGCCGTTGCCGGAATACACTCCAGTGCGGTGATCGACCCCAGCGCGGAGCTTGGACTGAGCTGCTCGATCGGCGCGCATGTCGTGATTGGAAACAATGCAAAACTGGCAGACAATGTGGTGATCGAGGCCGGAGCTTTGATCGGTGCCGGTGTCAGAATCGGCGCAAATACCAGGATTGCTGCTAACGTCGTGATTTACCATGACTGCATGATCGGCAACAATTGTGTGATATCTTCAGGTACGGTCATAGGCGCGGACGGCTTTGGCTATGCCGAAGAAAACCGTCAGTGGGTGAAAATTCCGCAAATCGGACAGGTCGTGATCGAAGACAATGTCGAGATCGGTGCGAATACAACCATAGATCGCGGTGCGCTGGATGATACGGTAATCGAGCAGGGGGTGAAGCTCGACAATCTGATCCAGATCGGGCACAACTGCAGAATAGGCGCGCATACCGTGATTGCCGGCTGTGTCGGCATAGCAGGCAGCGCACGTATAGGAAAGCATTGTAAAATCGGCGGTGCAGCGATGATTCTGGGCCATCTGGAGATTGCCGATGAGGTGACGATCTCTCCGGGTTCGATGATCACGCGCTCATTGAGCAAAGCCGACACTTATACGGCTTTGATGCCATTCCAGCCGCATGATGAATGGCTCAGAACTGCTGCCAACGTCAGGCGTCTGGGTGAGATGGCAGAGCGTATCAAGCAGCTCGAACGGACGCTTTCGTCGATGCAGGATGCAAAGAAAAACAGTAAGAATTGAGGACAAGATGTCAGAGCCATTAGAAACCAGCATGGATATCCATGAAATATTGAATCACCTTCCTCACCGCTATCCCTTTGTATTGGTGGATCGTGTGCTCTCTTACGAAGTCGGCAAGGAAATCACTGCCATCAAGAATGTCACCATCAACGAACCTTTTTTCCCGGGTCATTTCCCGTATCACCCGGTTATGCCTGGCGTTCTGATCATCGAGGCCATGGCACAAGCTGCCGCCATTGTTTCTTTCAAGACCATGGACAGCAAGCCAAGCGATGATTCGGTCTATTATTTCGCCGGTATAGACAAAGCGCGATTCAAGAAGCCGGTTTCACCCGGCGATCAACTGGTGCTCAATGTAAAAATAGACCGTATTCTGCGCGGCATTTGGAAGTACTCCGGTCAAGCCACGGTGGACGGCTCTGTCGTTGCTGAAGCGGAGTTCATGTGCATACTGAAAGCGATCGAGAAATAAGCCATCACAACGAACTCTCTGCAGAAGCCAGTATGTCGCAACCACGTATTCACCCCACCGCCATCATTGACCCCCGTGCCGAGCTGGACAGCAGTGTCGAGGTCGGCGCCTACACGACCATAGGCCCGCATGTACGCATAGGCAGCGGTACTACGATAGGCAATCATGTCGTGATCAACGGCCCGACAACGATAGGCAAGAACAATCGCATCTTTCACTTTTGCTCGCTTGGCGAAGCTCCGCAGGATAAAAAATATCGCGATGAGCCGACAACATTGGAAATCGGCGACGGCAACACTATCCGCGAGTTCTGCACTTTCAATCGCGGCACCATACAGGACAAGGGCGTCACCCGTATAGGCAATGATAACTGGGTAATGGCTTATGTCCATATCGCTCACGATTGCGATGTTGGCAATCACACGATCCTCGCCAACAACTCTTCTCTGGCCGGTCATGTGGAGATGAGCGATTACGCCATATTGGGCGGGTTCACATTGGTACATCAGTTCTGCAAAATAGGCGCCCATGTGATTACCGCTGTCGGCTCGGTCGTATTCAAGGATATCCCGCCATATATCACGGCTGCCGGTTATGATGCAAAACCACATGGCATTAACGCGGAAGGCTTGAAGCGGCGCGGCTTCAGCCCCGAGATCATCACCCAGATCAAACGCGCCTACAAGACGCTCTATCGCAACGGACTTAGCCTGGAAGAGGCCAAGGCCGAGCTGGCCAAACAGATCGGAATCTGCCCTGAAATTCAGCCGCTACTGGATTTTCTGAGCATCTCCACTCGCGGTATCGTTCGCTAGAAAGTTCCACCCATGCCAACCATCGGGATTGTAGCTGGAGAGGCTTCAGGCGACCTGTTGGGTAGCCATTTGATACGCGCGTTGAAAAAGCGCAGACCTGATCTTCAATTCATCGGGATTGCCGGTCCAAAAATGCAGGCGGAAGGGGCAAAAAGTCTGTTCCCGATGGAGCAGCTTTCTGTGCGCGGCTATGTAGAGGTCTTGCGTCATCTGCCCGGCCTGCTCAGTTTGCGCAAGCAGCTCAAGCAATATTTTCTGAAAAATCCGCCAGATCTGTTTATCGGTATCGATGCTCCGGATTTCAACTTCACACTGGAGCGTAGTCTGAAGAAAAATGGCATTCCTACGGTTCATTATGTCAGCCCGTCGATCTGGGCCTGGCGCAAGGGCCGCATTAAAAAGATCAAGTCGGCAGTTTCCCACATGCTGGCGCTTTTTCCGTTCGAGTCCGCCATCTATCAGGAAGCCAACATTCCCGTTACCTATGTCGGTCACCCATTGGCAGATATGCTGCCCATGGAAGCTTCTATGGAGGAAGCGCGCGATAGCCTCAAATTGAAGTGTTCGAGCCGTGTGATTGCCATGCTGCCCGGCAGCCGCCAAAGCGAAGTGAAGCAATTGGCAAACCTTTATGTGAATACGGCAAAGCTGATTGCAGCGCAGCAGCCTGAAATCACATTTCTGGTCCCCTTGATTACTCGCGAGACAAGAACGATTTTTCAGCAGGCGATTTATGACAATAAAGCCGAGGATCTGAATTTGCAGATCCTGTTCGGTCACGCGCATATGGCGATGCAGGCCGCTGACGCGGTCATTGTCGCATCGGGTACAGCTACGCTGGAAGCGGCTTTGATCAAGCGCCCGATGGTCATCACCTACCGCATGCCGGCTTTGAGTTGGCAACTGCTCAAGCGCATGAATTATTTGCCTTATGTTGGACTGCCTAATATTCTGGCAGGGCGATTTGTCGTGCCAGAGCTTTTGCAGCACGACGCAACACCGGAAAAGCTGGCGGACGCGACACTGCGATTGATCAATGACGAAGTGTTGATGAAAGAAATCCGCGAGGAATTTACCCGCATGCACCAATTGTTGCGCCAGAACACGGACGAAAAGGCAGCAGATGCAATTCTGGCGAATCTATAGAGGTGCGGATTGCTGATCTGTGGTGTTGATGAGGCAGGCAGGGGGCCGTTGGCTGGTGCCGTTTATGCGGCGGCGGTCATTCTCGACCCTGATCGTGCTATTCACGGCCTGGCCGATTCCAAAACCCTCTCGGAAAAAAAACGTGAACGACTCGCGCTGGATATCAGGCAACATGCGCTAGCCTGGTCAGTGGCCAGCAGCAGCGTCGAAGAAATCGACCGGCTCAATATCCTGCAAGCCAGCCTGCTGGCGATGAAACGCGCCATTGAGAATCTCAGGGCTCGGGATGGCGAACTGCTTGTTCCGCAACAAGTGCTGGTGGACGGCTTGCATTGCCCGAAAATCGGCATCCCGGCACGCGCGATTGTCAAAGGTGACAGCAGGGAGGCTTCAATTGCGGCCGCTTCGATTCTGGCCAAAACTGCGCGTGATGAAGAGATGTACGCACTGCACGCTTTATATCCACAGTACGATTTCGCCAAACACAAGGGCTATCCCACCAAGGACCACATGGCGCGCTTGATGCAGCACGGCGTGTCGTCCATACATCGGCGCAGCTACGCCCCGGTCAGAAAAATTCTGGAATCCGCCTGACCGTTATTTGATTGCGCGGCGGATGGAAACAGCGCCCCGTATTTCGCCGGCACTGTAACCGGTGGCACGATCTGCCGGGTATTCTTTTGCCAGTAAAGCCCGCACGTTATCCGTGATGTTTTCCGGTTTTCCATGGCACTGCAGGCAAAGTTGCTGGGTCGGAATAGCCTTCATATAGTGCAGCCAACTGCCGTCAGCATCGGTATAAACCCTGGTGGTCTCCATGGTCTTTACATCAGCACCGGCGCGCTGTTTTTCATCGAATTCCACCAGCATCGAGGTTTCTTCCGTGCTCGGCGTGCCCTGCGTCTGGTTGCGCGGTTTCAAGGAAACCCGTTTTACTGTCTTGCCGTCGGTCGAATACTGCTGTGCCAGCGCAGGCGCAACCTCCTTGCAGACCTTGATTGCACTCTCGGTGCCGCTTGAATCCAGTTGCTGCTTCAAGGTGCCGGCGAGTTGTTGCATGAACTCCTGTGCTGTTTTGCGGCTTTCTTCCGTGAATCTGGCGTGCGGGTCTTCAGAAGCCTGTGCGATTGTGACGAAGCTGAAAATGCCGGTGGCAGTCAGCATGATTCTCATTGCGGAATTCATCATGGCGTTCTCCTTCAATTGATAGGCAAAATTTACCGCAGTTTGTACTCAGGAAGCCAGTAGTAAAAAGACCGTAGGTTGCTTGTGCAGCTCCGGCAGGGCTGACGTTTTCCACCCGGCAACGGAGCTGGTTTGAATTCTTTCGCTATCCAGCGTCAGGTTGGTCGCAACGCATAATCTGGTTTCGGCCCGGCAGTGCGCAATCATGTCTTCGAACAAATGCTGGTTGCGATAAGGCGTTTCGATGAAAATCTGCGTTTCATCAAATTTCGCCGAACGCTGTTCAATTTCTTTCAGCTTTTCGATTCGTGCGGATTTTTCTGCAGGCAAATAACCAAGAAAAGTGAAGCGTTGGCCATCGAGACCGGAGGCAATCAGCGCCAGCAGTATCGAGGAGGGACCAACCAAAGGCTTGACCGTGATGCCTTTACGATGTGCCAAGGCCACCAGCCTGGCACCCGGATCGGCGATACCCGGGCAGCCAGCCTCCGACATGACAGCGACGTCGCGACCGGCCAGCAAAGGCGCCAGCAGGGCAGGGATATCCTTGTCTTGGGTATGTTCGTTCAGCGTCAGCAACTCCAGTTCGCGCACCGGCTTCAAGGGTTTGATACTACCGAGAAACTGCCGTGCAGATTTCTCGTTCTCCACAATGAAAGTATCGAGCCTGCGGGCGATTTCGATGACAGCCTG
>DIVE01000123.1:9802-10457 GCA_002423265.1 Methylophilaceae bacterium UBA6140
TTTACACCGGGATGGCTGCTGGCGAGCAGTTTCCAGTCACCCGGAACAGGCTCCTGTACTGTGACGGTGACGCGTTCCTTTTTGGCATTTTTAAGCACGATTTCATAAGCACTCTCAAAGGCGTTGCTGCCTTTTTCCGGAGCAGGCAGCTTCTTGAAGTCGGTCTGTTTCTTATCGGCAGTCACGTCGAATGCATCGCCAAGCTTGAGAAGGATTGTTTCGTTTTTCGGTGTGTGGTCGATCGAATCTTCGCCGACAAACTGGGCGTTACCACTGCTGTCTTTCTTGTATACGCGCATGATGCCCTTGGGCAGAGGAATGCCGAGTCTGGCACTTTCCTTGTTATCAAACTCGAGGAAGACGCCGACTTTCATTTTTTGCCCGAGGTCGCCGTAACTGGCGCGATAGTAATAATCAGAACCCCGCAACAGCATTTCCTTGCGGGCAGGAATGGCGGTAACCGACAGCAGTGCGACCTGTTTGGTCTGGTTTTCCGCGATCGTAGTGGGCCGGTCCAATGTGTACAGGTGGTACTCCAGTAGCGATTCCTGCGCCATCGGTGCAGCGTCCATCGTCATTATTTCCTTGCGCAGGAGGCCGCCAATGGCTGGCTGTGGCTCATGAACGCGGTTAATGTCGCCGGCGACCAGTTGCA
>DIVE01000123.1:10615-11177 GCA_002423265.1 Methylophilaceae bacterium UBA6140
CATCGGCTTGTTCCCGGATTTCGACACCGGTAGCCGGATTGGTTTGAATGACTTCGACCGACTTGCCGACAAATTTTTCCAGCAGTTTTTGCGGCGTCAGCAAATCGAAATCGAAGTTCTGCTCGAGTACCGAGAATGTACCTTTCAGGCTTTTGAGCAAAGCCGTTTCAGGCCGGATCTGTGCACTAACATCCCGCAGAGCGAGGCTGTTGANNTTAATGTCGCCGGCGACCAGTTGCAATCTGGCATTGCGATATGTCGTGCCGCTGGTGTTGGTGAGCGTGATCCAGCCCGAGAGATCGAGCTTGTCGTCGCCGGCACTGAGCTCGGCGACATAATCCGCTTTCCAGCCCAACCCGCCGGTCAGGTAACTTAACTCGACGTTCTGTTCCTTGCTTGTTTTATTGTCGAGTTTCACCACCAAAGTAGGGCGATCGCGCAGGTCTGCCGGCACATTGCTGTAAACGATGCGTCCGGGCATGCCGGTTTCAATGCGGTCGCCGATTTTCAATACAACGCCATCGTTGGCTGCCAGCACATCGGCTTGTTCCCGGATTTCGAC
>DIVE01000123.1:11246-14403 GCA_002423265.1 Methylophilaceae bacterium UBA6140
ACATCCCGCAGAGCGAGGCTGTTGAGGCCACTGTCGAGTTTGACTCTGCGCTGGTCTTTGACCAAGGCCAGGTCGTTGTTGTAGATCGTCACTGCCAGCTCACGCTGATCGGCGAGAGTGCTGCGAATTTCCCCGGCAACCGAAGCCCCGGCTGCCAGTACCAAACAGGCTGCAATGTAGCAGCAATGGCGCATGGGTTTGAACATGAGGCTTCTCCTGTAATCAGTTTAAGGACGGTTCGCTACCAGGGCTACATTAAATGACACAAACACCTTCTTGTTGCAGCATGCTGATCAGTTTGATCAAGGGCAGGCCGATCAAGGCATTAGGGTCTTCCCCGGTCATGGATTCGATCAATGCAATACCGAGACCTTCCGATTTTGCGCTGCCGGCACAATGATATGGCTGTTCTTTGCGCAGATAGCGCTCAATCTGGTCATCGCTCAAGTTTCTGAATCTCACCACGTAAGGCACTACTTCAGCCTGTATGTTTCTTGTGGCAGCGTTGTAGAGGCAAAGCGCACTGTGAAAGATGACTTCACGGCCGCGCATCATGCTGAGTTGTTTAACAGCGTTGTCATGATGCATGGGTTTGCCAAGCTGTTGATTATCCAGAGTCGCGACCTGATCGCAGCCGATAACCAGGGCATGCGGGTGTTCTTCAGCCACTTTGCGCGCCTTCACTTCAGCCAGTCGAAGCGCCGTTTCCTGCGGTAGTTCATCAGTAAGCGGCGTTTCATCGACCTCGGGCGAGATGCAGGTAAATGGGAGTTGCAGCCGCTGCAGCAGCTCGCGGCGATAGATGGAGGAAGATGCGAGAATCAGGTTCAGGGATTGCATTTATTGGGCTATGTATGAAATAAACAAAAAGGCCGACAGCAACATGCTACCGGCCATAGTTTGAGGTTTTAAACAGACTGAATCAAGCAGGTTGAATTTCCAGCAAGGATTCATCCGGAGTCACGCTGTCGCCTTTCTTGACATGCACGGCAACAACGACACCGGATTTAGTGGCTTGAATCTCGTTTTCCATCTTCATGGCTTCGATCACCAGTACCGCGTCGCCGGCGTTGACCTTGTCACCTGCGGCGACCTTGACATCGACAATCGTGCCCGGCATCGCAGTTGTTACGCAGCCTTCGTGCGTTGGGCGCGGGCGGCCGCCGCTACTGGATGAGGCCGTCTTTTTCTTTGGGGCATTGCTTGAGGAGCCGCCCTCGGAAACCTCGATTTCACTCAAGGTTTCAACAACAACCTCTTCGGCAACGCCATCAACAGAAACATAGAACGGACGTTGATCCTCACCTGAATGGCCGCTGCCGGTCAGCTTGATATGGAAGGTTTCACCGTGCAGCGTGATGTTGAACTCATTTGGCGCAAAGCGTGCCGCGTTGGAAGCCGCATCCTGTTTGGTATGCAGCGGTTCCGGCTTCAGGGATCCGGCATTGCGCTCCTGCAGATAGGTCTTTGCCATATCCGGGAACATGGCGTAGGTCAGCACGTCTTCTTCGCTCTTGGCAAGACTGTTGCATTCGAGCGTCAGCCTTTCCATTTCGTCGTCCAGCAGGTCTGCAGGCCGACAGGTGATGACTTCAGCATCGCCTACGGCCAGATGTTTGACGTCCTGGTTGACCGGCGCCGGGGATTTGCCATATTGACCAAGGAAGTAGTTTTTTACTTCATTCGTCACGGATTTGTAGCGCGACCCGGTCATTACGTTGAGCACAGCTTGGGTGCCGACGATTTGGGAGGTCGGCGTGACCAGGGGTGGGTAGCCCAGATCTTCGCGTACGCGAGGAATTTCAGCCAGCACTTCATCCATGCGGTCCAGCGCACCTTGCTCTTTCAACTGATTGGAAAGATTGGAGATCATGCCGCCGGGCACCTGGTTGACCAGGACGCGGGTATCGACGCCGGTAAAGTCGCTTTCGAACTGCCAGTATTTTTTGCGCACTTCGCGGAAATAGGCGGTGACTTCCTGCAATGCTTCGAGACTGAGGCCGGTGTCGTATTCTGTGCCTTGCAGCGCCGCGACAAAGCTTTCCGTTGAGGTGTGGCTGGCACCTTCGCCGAAAGATGAGTTACAGGTGTCGATAATGCTCGCGCCTGCGTCGATTCCGCGCAGGAAGCACATGGCTGACAAGCCTGAAGTGGCATGACTATGCAGATGAATCGGCAGGCTGATGGCTGCACGCAGCGCCTTGACCAGGTCAGAGGTCATCTGCGGTGTCAGCAAGCCCGCCATATCCTTGATCGCCAGCGTATCGCAGCCTGTGGCTTCGAGCTCTTTGGCCAGCGCCACGAAGTGGGGAATGTCGTGTACCGGGCTGGTCGTGTAGCTGATCGTGCCTTCGGCATGTTTGCCGGCTTTCTTGACCGCTTCGATAGAGACGCGCAGGTTGCGCAGGTCATTCATCGCATCAAACACACGGAACACGTCGACGCCGTTATCGGCTGACTTCTGCACGAAAGCACGCACTACATCATCGGAATAATGGCGATAGCCAAGCAGGTTCTGGCCGCGCAACAGCATCTGGATGCGGCTGTTGGGCAAGGCTTTGCGCAGCTTCTTCAGACGCTCCCAAGGGTCTTCCTTCAGGTAACGCACGCAGGCATCGAAAGTCGCGCCGCCCCATGCTTCAAGCGACCAGAACCCTATCGAGTCTAGCCTGGAGCAGATCGGCAGCATATCCTCGGTACGCAATCGCGTCGCGATGATGGACTGATGCCCATCTCTTAAAACCAGTTCTGTAACGTTAATTTTAGCCATATTCTTTAACTTGTCGCGTTTGGTTAATGGATTAAATGCCTTCGTGTGCGGCGATTGCGGCGGAAATTGCCGCAGCTATCATCGCAGGCGGAATATCGGTCGCATAATTCACCAGCTCCGGGTGAGATTCCACAAAACTGGTGTTGAATTCCGCGTTTCTGAAATCCGGATGTTTCAGGATTTCCTGATAATAAGGAATCGTGGTTTTGACACCGTAAACCACCATATCATCCAGAGCTCGGCGACCGCGCTCAATCACGCTCTCCCAGTTGAGCGCCCAAACCGTCAGTTTGGCGCACATGGAGTCGTAATAGGGTGGAATTACGTACCCGCTGTACATCGCAGCATCCATACGCACGCCGGGGCCGCCGGGGGCGTAATAGCGCG
>DIVE01000060.1:0-4644 GCA_002423265.1 Methylophilaceae bacterium UBA6140
AGCTGAGCAGATTGCAGCATTGCCCACGAAGGGCGGTATGCTGATTGAGGGGTTCCCGTCCGGGAGCCCTCGTCCGCATAGCTGCCTGTGTTGTATCCCGCCCTGCAAAGCCGGTTTGAGGCTATGCAGGATTTAATCAGAGGTTCCTTAAGCGGCCTTGGCGTATTACAATCCTGATAAATAGGGTATTTCAAAGGCGCGTGATAATGATAAAAAATGCGTGTCTCGTGGCCGGGCCTACTGTTGGTTGAATATGAATCCAGATAACTCCAAACGCACCATCTTCTATATTTCAGATAGCACGGGCATCACCGTAGAAGCGCTGGGGCAGTGCCTGCTTTCTCACTTTGAAGGCCTTACCCTGAGGCAGGTGCGCATGCCTTTTATCGACAGCGTCGACAAGGCCAAGGCGGCGGTTGAAGTCATCAACGCGACACAGGAGCGCGACGGCGTCAGGGCGATCATCTGCATGACCGTTGTCAGTCCCAGCATTCGCGCCCTGTTTCAACTGACCGGCGCCCATTGTCTCGACATGTTCGGCACCTTCGTCAACCCGCTTTCCTGTGAGTTGGGCATGCCGGCCAACGAGACCATCGGCCTTTCCCGCCGTGTCGCCGGTGCCGAGTATCGCAACCGCATCAACGCCATCAATTTCACGCTGGGCCATGACGACGGTATCAGCGAAACCGGTTTGAAAGACGCCGATGTGATCCTCGTTGGCGTTTCCCGCTGCGGCAAGACGCCGACCAGCATTTACCTCGCCATGCAGTACGGCATGGCGGTTGCCAACAACCCGATCATTCCCGAAGATCTGGAACGCGATGCCCTGCCCGGTACGCTGCTCAACTTCAAGGACAAGATTTTCGGCCTCACCATAGACCCGCACCGCCTGCACATGATACGCAGCGAGCGCCGCCCCAATAGCCGCTATGCCGATCTGGAAAACTGCAAGCGTGAAGTCAAACAGGCGGAAACCTTGATGCGGCGTGAGGGAATCGATATGCTGGATTCCACCTCGCGCTCGGTGGAGGAGATTTCATCGCTGGTCATGCAGCGGCTGAGTCTCAAGGGCGCGCAGAAGTGCTCCGGTTAGGCCGCCGGTGATTTGCAGTGTGATTTAAAAATACAATTACTTCATGAGGAAAATGGTATGCAAGCCTATGTAATCCCGTTTGAACAGCTCGGAATGCATGATGTTGACCGGGTAGGCGGAAAGAACGCGTCGCTTGGCGAAATGATCAGCAACCTTGCCGCAAGCGATGTGCGCGTTCCCGGAGGCTTTGCGACGACGGCACAGGCCTATCGTGATTTCCTTGCTCATGAAGGTCTTGAATCGCGTATCAAGGACACGCTGGCCAAGCTGGATGTGGATGATGTGGTGGCACTGGCAAAAACCGGCGAAAAGATCCGCAGCTGGATTGTCGAGGCGCCACTGCCGGCTCGTCTGGAACTGGAAATCCGCGAACATTACGCCAAACTGGCCACCGACGACGATGCCAGCTTTGCCGTCCGTTCTTCCGCCACTGCCGAAGACATGCCGGACGCGTCTTTCGCCGGCCAGCAAGAGACTTTCCTCAATATTCACGGCATTGACAACATCCTGCACGCCATCCGCGAAGTGTTCGCCTCGCTCTATAACGACCGTGCGATTTCCTACCGCGTGCACTCCGGTTATGACGATATTGAAGTTGCGCTCTCTGCGGGCGTGCAGCGTATGGTGCGCTCCGACCTCGGCGCATCCGGCGTCATGTTCACGCTGGATACCGAATCCGGTTTCCGTGATGTGGTGTTCATCACCTCCTCCTACGGCCTGGGCGAAATGGTAGTGCAGGGCGCGGTCAATCCTGACGAGTTCTATGTACACAAACCGCAGCTGGAAGCCGGCTTTCCTGCGCTGATCCGCCGCGGCCTCGGTTCCAAGCAGCAGCGCATGGTATTCAACAGCGAGCGTTCAGCCGGACGTTCGGTCAAGGTGGTCGAAACTTCCACCGCCGAGCGCAACCAGTTCTCGCTGACCGAAGCCGAAGTGCTGGAACTCGCCCGCCACGCCATCGCGATCGAAAAACACTACGGCTGCCCGATGGATATCGAATGGGGCAAGGACGGTCAGGACGGCAAGCTCTATGTCGTGCAGGCTCGTCCGGAGACCGTAAAATCACGTTCCGAAGACAAGGCCATAGAAAAATTCAACCTGAAGAAACGCGGCACCGTGCTGTCCGAAGGTCGTGCCATCGGCCAGAAGATCGGCGTCGGACCGGTCCGTATCGTCGAGAGCGCCAACGACATGCATCTGGTCAAGGCCGGCGACGTGCTGGTGACCGACATGACCGACCCCAACTGGGAGCCGGTCATGAAGAAAGCGTCTGCCATCGTCACCAACAGAGGCGGCCGTACCTGTCATGCCGCGATTATTGCGCGTGAACTGGGTATTCCGGCGATTGTCGGTTGCGGCGACGCAACCAGCAGACTGAGCGAAGATCAGATGGTTACCGCATCGTGTGCCGAGGGCGACACCGGCTATGTCTACGAAGGTGAACTGCCATATGAAAAGACCGTGACCGAGCGCCAGGCGCTGCCCAATATCCCGGTCAAGCTCATGCTCAATGTCGGCAACCCTTCGCTCGCTTTCGAGTTCGCGCAGTTGCCGAACGCCGGTGTCGGTCTCGCACGTCTCGAATTTATCATCAACAACCTGATCGGCATTCACCCCAAGGCGATCCTGCGTTTCGACCAGGTGCCGCACGAGCTGCACGATTCCGTTGCCGAGCGCACCCGCGGCTACGCTGATCCGCGTACTTTCTACATAGAGAAGATCACCGAGGGTGTTTCCACGCTGGCTGCGGCCTTCTGGCCGAACAAGGTGATCGTGCGCCTGTCCGACTTCAAGTCCAACGAATACCGCAAGTTGATCGGCGGCGACCTGTTCGAACCGATCGAGGAAAACCCGATGCTGGGTTTCCGTGGCGCGGCGCGCTATATCTCGAAGGATTTCCGCGATTGCTTCGCGCTTGAATGCGAGGCGATGAAAAAGGCGCGTGACGTGCTGGGTTATACCAACATCGAACTGATGGTGCCTTTCGTACGTACCGTTGATGAAGCCCGCGGCGTGGTCGAGCTGCTCGAACAGCACGGTCTCAAGCGCGGCGAAAACGGCCTGCGCCTGATCATGATGTGCGAGATTCCATCCAACGCATTGCTGGCTGAAGAGTTCCTCGAATATTTCGATGGCTTCTCCATCGGTTCCAACGACCTGACCCAGCTCACCCTCGGTCTGGACCGTGATTCCAGTCTGGTCGCCGAGAGCTTCGACGAGCGCAACGCGGCAGTGAAAAAGCTGTTGTCGATGGCGATCAAGACCTGCAACAGCAAGGGCAAGTATGTCGGCATTTGCGGCCAGGGGCCTTCCGACCACGTCGATTTCGCCGAGTGGCTGATGGCCGAGGGTATCCAGACCATGTCGCTGAATCCGGACACGCTGATCGAGACCTGGAATACGCTGGCCAAGGTCGCAAAGTAAAAAGTAAAAGGCCGGCAAGTCAACTGCGCAGTATCAGCAAAAAGCCCATTCACTGGTTCAACTGGTAATGGGCTTTTTGTTTTTGTGGTCATTGGCTGATAAAGTCGGATGAAATTATAAAAATTGTTCGTGGAGAGGGAAGTGTCGTCATGAGTTCTATTGAATCTGTAATGCATGAAACCCGATTGTTCGAGGCAAGCGATGCCCTGAAAGCCAAGGCGGCGATTCCCAGCATGCAGGCCTATCAGGCTTTGTGTGATGAGGCTGAGCGGGATTACGAGGGCTTCTGGGCCAAGCTCGCGCGCGAACTTCTCGACTGGAAAAAGCCTTTCACGCAGGTACTCGATGACTCCAACCCTCCTTTTTACCGCTGGTTCGCAGATGGCGAATTGAATGCCTCCTATAACTGCCTGGATCGTCATCTGGCTACGCGCGGCGATAAGATCGCGCTGATTTTCGAAGCCGACGACGGCCAGGTCACCGAGGTGACCTACCGCGAACTGCACCAGCGCGTCTGCCGTCTGGCCAACGGTCTCAAGAAGCTGCAGCTGAATCAGGGTGACCGCGTGCTGATTTATATGCCGATGGGCGTCGAAGCCATCACTGCGATGCAGGCCTGTGCCCGTCTTGGTCTTACGCATTCCGTTGTTTTCGGTGGCTTTTCCGCCAAGAGCATTCAGGAGCGCATTCAGGATACCGGCGCACGCGCCGTCATCACCGCCGACGGCCAGTTCCGCGGCGGCCGCTCCTTGCCCCTGAAGGCTGCGGTGGACGAAGCAATGCAGATGCCGGGCTGCGAGTCGGTGGAGAAAGTGATTGTTTTCCGCCGCACCGGCATCGACATCGCCTGGAACGCCAACAACCTCTGGTGGCAAGATCTGATCGCCGATGTTACCGACACTTGCGAACCGGTCTGGGTCAACGCCGAGCATCCGCTGTTCCTGCTCTATACCTCCGGCTCCACCGGCAAGCCCAAGGGCGTGCAGCATGCCACGGCAGGTCTCCTGCTGCATGCGGCCAACACCACGCGCTGGGTGTTCGACGGCAAGGATAGCGATATCTTCTGGTGTACGGCAGACGTCGGCTGGATTACCGGCCACACTTATGTGGCCTACGGCCCGCTGGCG
>DIVE01000060.1:4663-5265 GCA_002423265.1 Methylophilaceae bacterium UBA6140
ACTGCCATCCGTTCGCTGATCAAGGCCTCCGCCACCAACCCGGAGACACACCCGAACAAGTTCGATCTCTCCAGCCTGCGCTTGCTCGGCTCGGTCGGCGAACCGATCAACCCGGAAGCCTGGATGTGGTTCCACGAGGAGGTCGGCGGCGGCCGCTGCCCCATCATGGATACCTTCTGGCAGACCGAAACCGGCGGCCATGTCATTTCGCCGTTACCGGTGACGCCGCTGGTGCCCGGCTCCTGCACGCTGCCGCTGCCCGGCATTCAGGCCAGTGTGGTTGACGAGACCGGCCAGGAGCTGCCTTGGGGGCAGGGCGGCCTGCTGGTGATCAAGCGCCCGTGGCCATCGATGATACGCACCATCTGGGGCGACCCTGAACGTTACAAGAAATCCTATTTCCCGGCCGATCTCGGCGGCACGCTCTACCTCGCCGGTGACGGTGCCGTGCGCGATGTCAAGACCGGCTATTTCACCATCATGGGCCGTATCGACGATGTGCTGAACGTTTCCGGCCACCGTCTCGGCACCATGGAGATCGAATCGGCGCTGGTGGCCAACCCGCTGGTGGCGGAAGCCGCAGTCGTCGGCAAGCCGCATGA
>DIVE01000060.1:5271-10713 GCA_002423265.1 Methylophilaceae bacterium UBA6140
GTCGCCGAACTGCGCGACTGGGTGGCAAAGGAGATCGGCCCCATCGCCAAACCGGATGAGATCCGCTTCGGCGAGAACCTGCCGAAAACCCGTTCCGGCAAGATCATGCGCCGCCTGTTGCGTTCGCTGGCGAAAGGTGAGGAAATTACCTCCGATATTTCCACGCTGGATAACCCCGGCATTCTCGATCAACTGAAGCAGGCGGTGGCGTGACCCTGATCAGGAACGAGGATCTGATTGCAAGCGTCGCCGATGCCTTGCAATTCATGTCGTATTACCACCCGCTCGATTTCATCCGTGCGCTGGGCGATGCCCATGCGCTGGAACAGTCACCGGCGGCCAAGGACGCCATTGCGCAGATACTGACCAATTCGCGCATGTGCGCCGAAGGCCGCCGCCCCATCTGTCAGGACACCGGCATCGTCGTCGTTTTCGTCGATGTCGGCACCAGTGTGCAGTGGGAGCCTGGCGCCGATATCGAGATGCTGATCAACGAGGGTGTACGCCGTGCCTACGGCTTTGAGCAGAACCCGTTGCGCGCTTCCATCGTCGCCGATCCGGCGGGTAGCCGGCGCAACACGCGCGACAACACCCCCGCAGTGATCCACGTGCGGCTGGTGCCGGGCGACAAGGTCGGAGTCAGACTGGCGGCCAAGGGCGGCGGCTCGGAGAACAAGGCACAACTCGCCATGCTCAACCCTTCCGACGATATCGTCGAATGGGTGCTGTCGGCCGTCGCCGACATGGGCGCCGGCTGGTGTCCGCCCGGTGTGCTCGGCATCGGCATCGGTGGTACGGCGGAAAAAGCCGTGCTGCTGGCGAAAGAGGCGCTGATGGACGAGATCGACATGCCGGCCCTGAAGGCGCGGGGCCCGCAGAACCGGCTGGAACAATTGCGCATCGAGATTTACGACAAGGTCAACGCACTCGGCATCGGCGCGCAGGGATTGGGTGGTCTTTCCACTGTGCTGGACGTGAAGATTCTCGATTACCCGACCCACGCCGCCTCATTGCCGGTGGCGGTGATTCCCAACTGCGCAGCGACGCGTCACGCCCATTTCGTGCTCGACGGCAGTGGCCCCGCGTTGCAGACGCCGCCCAGCCTCGCTGACTGGCCCGAGGTCAGCTGGTCGCCCGATCCGCAGGCCCGTCATATCAACCTGGAAACGCTGACGGCTACCGAGATTGCCGAATGGCGCCCGGGAGAAACCCTGCTGCTTTCCGGCAAACTGTTGACCGGCCGCGACGCCGCGCACAAGCGTATTACCGAATTGCTGAAGAACGGCCAGCCGCTGCCGCAAGGTGTCGATTTCAGGAACCGTTTCATCTATTACGTCGGCCCGGTCGATCCGGTCGGCGACGAGGCCGTCGGTCCTGCCGGCCCGACGACAGCGACCCGCATGGATAAATTCACCGAGTCGATGTTGTCCGGCACTGGTCTGCTCGGCATGATCGGCAAGGCCGAACGCGGCGAGGCCGCGATTGAGGCGATACGCCGCCATCACGCGGTTTACCTGATCGCCGTCGGCGGTGCCGCCTATCTGGTGGCGAAGTCGATCAAATCCGCCCGCGTGGTCGCCTTTGCCGATCTCGGCATGGAGGCGATCTATGAGTTCGAGGTGAAGGACATGCCGGTGACGGTGGCGGTCGATGTCAACGGCGCTTCGATCCACGACATCGGCCCGGCGCAGTGGCGAGGCATCGGGATTCGCAGCGCCTGAAACAAAAGCAGATAAAAAGGGCTGACCGTTTGGTCAGCCTTTTTTGTAGGTTGCCGCGAATACCTTAATGCGCTTTGGCAGTGCTGTGGACCATCAGGCGATCGATATAGGCGATCGAAACGGCAGAAATGACAAAGGCCATATGGATGATGGTTTGCCACATCATGGTCTGGTGGTCGAGGTTCTGTGCGTTGATGAAGGTTTTCAGCAGGTGAATCGAGGAAATGCCGATAATGGCGGTTGCCAGTTTTACTTTCAGCAGGTTGGCGTTGACGTGCGAAAGCCAGTCCGGTTCATCCGGGTGGCCGCGCAGATTGAGGCGAGAAACGAAGGTTTCGTAGCCGCCGACGATGACCATGATCAGCAGGTTGGAGATCATGACGACGTCGATCAGGCCCAGCACGATCAGCATGATGTCGGCTTCAGCCAGGTGCGGGACTTTTTCAACCAGGTGCGTCAGTTCCACCATGAAGTGGAACACGTAAACGCCCTGCGCAACGATGAGGCCGAGATAGAGCGGCACTTGCAGCCAGCGGCTGCCGAACAGAATGCTGCTCATGACGCCCATGCGGGAGGGATTGGTTTTTTCCATGAAAATTCCTATGATAAATGACGGATATGCAAGATAACGACAAATTTGACAGGGTGAGATGATAGCAAAAGCAGCGCGCGGCATTAATGTTTTTTCAGTGTTGCCGGCTGCTTCTTATCTGCCAGCAGAAGACACAGCAGCCCCGCCATGAAAACGCTACAATGCCGCTGCCATGCGTGAAGTCATCACCAAACTGAAACCCCTGCTGCCGGTCATCGCCTTTTTTGCCGGCTTTGTCTGGGATGCCATGACCATAGGCCGCCAGGTCAGACCGTTTGATCTTCTGGTGTTGAGCGGCTATTTATTGGCTGCCGGCGTGTTGCTCTGGTGGCTGGGTTACCGCAACAGTCTTGCACAGTCATCGACGCCATTGCAGCAAAGGCTGGAACAGTGGCCTTATCTGCTGATGCAGTTTTTGTTCGGCGGCCTGTTCAGCGCGCTGTTCATTTTTTATATCAAGAGTGCCAGCCATCTGCCGGCACTGTTCTGGTGTCTGGGGCTGGCGCTGCTGCTCATCGGCAACGAGTTCATCAGCAACAAATACCGCCGTTTTACGCTACCCTGGGCGCTGTTCGGACTTTGTGCCATGTTGCTGTTCAATTTTCTGCTACCGCACCTGGCCGGCAGTATTCATTTTTTCTGGTTTTATCTCAGCACCCTGGCCGGTGCAGGTCTTGCTTATGGCCTGCGCCGTGTCACGCCGGGGCGGCCCGGCAGGATGGGGCCGGTCTGGCTTATCGCCTCGGTACTGGCGGTAACCTATCCGCTCAATATCATCCCGCCGGTGCCGCTGGTCAAGCGTGAGGTCGAGGTGGGTTTGAATCTGCAAAAGGTCGAGAACGATTATCAGATTACGCAGGACCGGCTGGTGCCATGGAAATTCTGGATGCTCTGGCAGAACCGCATTCATTTGCCTGCCGGAGAGCGCCTGTATTGCGTTTCTTCGGTGTTTGCGCCCGCAGGCCTCAACACCCGCCTTTATCATCGCTGGCAGTATCGCGACCCGCAGCAGGGCTGGCAGAGCATGGAGCGCATGGGTTTCGGGCTTGAAGGCGGCCGCGATGGCGGTTTCCGCGGCTATACCTATAAACAGAATGTGCAGCCCGGTGTCTGGCGCATCAGTGTCGAGACCGAATACGGGCGCACGGTGGCCGTACACAAATTTCTGGTCAAACCCGGTGAGCCTGGCTTGCCCGGCAGCATCGTGACGATACGCTAAGCGCCTTATTCGATCTCTGAAGCCAAGGTCCAGGCGGCGCCCTGATCGAGCGCCAGCTTGTCCAGCAGTACCGGCATCACGCTGTTCAAGGTGTCGGGCAGGGTCCAGGGCGGGTTGATGACGAACAGTCCGCTACCGTGCATGCCAAAACCGCCGATGGCAGGCGTCTGCACCGTGAGGGTGACGTCGAGCCAGTTTGCCGGGTGCAGCTTCTTCAGCTTGTCTACCATCTGCAAGGGTTCCGGCCGTTGCAGCAAGGGGTACCAGATCAGGTAGGTACCGGTCGCGAAACGGCTGATGCTGTCTTTGGCCATTTCCACCACGCGGTTGTAATCCTGTTTTTCTTCATAGGGCGGGTCTATCAGCACCACTGCGCGCCTCGGCGGCGGCGGCAACAGGGCCTTGATGCCGGCGAAGCCGTCCTGTGCCTGCGTCATCACCCTGCGGTTGTCCGCAGTCAGGCCGAGATGCTTGAAGGATTGGTTCAGCAGCTTGTAGTCGTTCGGGTGCAACTCGAACAAACGCAGCCTGTCATCCGCGCGCATGGCGGAATAGGCCAGTAGCGGCGAGCCGGGGTAGTGCTTCAGCGACTTGTCGGGGTTGAAGCGACGGATGAGATGGACGTATTCCTTGATCGCCGGCGGCAAATCCGAGGTATTCCACAACCGGCTGATGCCGCCCGCATGCTCGGCGTTCTGCGTGGCATAACCCTTGTCCAGCGCATACATGCCGGCACCGGCGTGGGTGTCGATATACCAGAAGGGTTTGTCTTTCTGTGTGGCGTGTTTCAGGGCCTGCAGCAGAACAATGTGTTTCAGCACGTCGGCATGGTTGCCGGCGTGAAAGGCATGGCGATAACTGAGCATGTAGCGGTTTCTGTGTAAGCGCCCGTATGGGCAGGGTTATTCAATGACGCCGCAGGCGATGCGGGCACCGCCGCCGCCCAGGGGTTTGGGGCTGTCGCTGTAATTGTCGCTGCCGGCATGAATCATGATGGAGCGGTTGATGACATCGGCGATCTTCAATCTGGGGGCGATGATGGCCGTTGTGGCCGTGCCGTCGTCTGCAACCTTCAGTGCCGGCAGATCACCGGAGTGGCCGGCGCCGGCCGGGCCTTCATGCTTGCCGCTGTGGCCGGGATCGTAGTGACCGCCGGCAGCGAGGCCGGCAACCATCTTGCCGTCTTTTTCCAGCGCGGCGCAGCTCGGGTTTTCATGGATATGGAAACCGCGTTCGCCGGGCGGCAATTCGGCCAGATCGGGCGTGATGAGCAAACCTTGCGGGCTGTCGGCAAGCTTGACGATGCCGATGATCTTGCCAACGCCGGCTTCGCTGATGGCGCGCACGGCGACAACTTTCTCGGCAGCCATGGCAGGCAGGCTGCTCAACAACAGGGTTGCGATTAACAGACGGGAAAGTTTCATGATCAGGGTCCTTTGTGTGAATACAGCCTTTGTGACAATCATTCCGCCATTGTATTCCATCAGATGCGATTCGGCCCGGTTCGGGGTCAACCGAAGCCGGATGGCGGCGTTGCTGATGATGCAAGACTTTTACTCACGACGAAAGGAATTCATCATGACATTGAGCAAAATCATCGGAATCACTGCAGCACTCGCGCTACTCGGCCTCGGCAGCGCGCAGGCGGAAGACGCGGCAAAAGTCGCTGAGGTGCAGAAATCCGAACGCGGCTTGAAGCCTGATGCCAACCAGGACGGCCGCATCAGCTTCGACGAATTCCGCGCCGCCGGCGAAAAACGCATACAGAAGCACTTCGAGCATATGGATACCAACGGTGACGGTTTCATTGATCAGGCTGAAAAGCAGGCGATGCGCGAGAAATGGAGCGAGAAGCGCAAAGTCAAGGGAGAGCGCTGCAACAAGTCGGATGCGGTAAAAACCTACTGAAC
>DIVE01000145.1:0-841 GCA_002423265.1 Methylophilaceae bacterium UBA6140
TTCTGTTGCCAGATGCCGGGCGGCGGATCGCCCGGTTCGCCGAAAATCGGTTGCTCGTCCGGCGTTTCCGCATTGGCATCCTCGATGCTGGCGGATAGAGCGCCCAGCGTCATCAGCGCATCACTGAGTGATTCCGCCGTATTGTCGTGGGCTTCTATTCTGAGCGATATCCAGGCCATTCCGGGTGAGTCGATGGGTCGCCTTATTTCGAGTTCAGGCCGAGCTTCTGCTCGAGATAATGGATGCTGGTGCCACCCAAGTGGAAAGCGGCGTCCGCCAGCAGGTCGCGATGCAGGGCAATGTTGGTCTTGATGCCCTCTACCGCCATCTCCGAGAGCGCGATGCGCATCTTGGCGATGGCCTGCTCGCGCGTGTTGCCATAGGTGATGAGTTTGCCGATCATGGAATCGTAATGCGGCGGCACCATGTAGTTCTGGTAGGCATGGGTGTCGACGCGCACTCCGGGCCCGCCCGGCATATGGAAGGTGGTGATGCGGCCCGGCGACGGCACGAAGGTATAGGGATCCTCTGCGTTGATGCGGCACTCGATGGCATGACCCTTGAACTCGATGTCGCGTTGGCGGAAAGAAAGCTTTTCACCGGCTGCGATGCGAATCTGCTCCTGCACGATGTCGATGCCGGTAATCATTTCGGTGACCGGATGTTCGACCTGTACGCGCGTGTTCATTTCGATGAAGTAAAACTCGTCATTTTCATAAAGGAACTCGAACGTGCCTGCACCGCGGTAGTTGATACGGCGGCAGGCGTCGGCACAACGGGCGCCGATCTTGTCGCGCAGGCGAGTGCTGATGCCGGGTGCCGGCGCTTCTTCCAGCACTTT
>DIVE01000145.1:870-20698 GCA_002423265.1 Methylophilaceae bacterium UBA6140
TTACCGAAAGCACCCTGTGCTTCAGACTTGGTCATGTTGACCGATGCCAGCAGGGCTGCCTCGGTGTGGACTACGCGCATGCCGCGTCCGCCGCCGCCGCCGGCAGCCTTGATAATGACCGGGTAGCCGATGCGTTTGGCTTCGCGCAGAGTTTCCTCCGGGTCATCGCCGAGCGCCCCTTCGGAACCCGGAACGCATGGCACGCCGGCTTTACGCATGGCTTCCTTGGCGCTGACCTTGTCGCCCATCAGGCGAATGGTCTCTGCACGCGGACCGATGAAGACGAAACCGCTTTGTTCGACGCGCTCGGCGAAATCGGCATTTTCCGAGAGAAAACCGTACCCCGGATGAATTGCTTCGGCATCAGTCACCTCGGCAGCGCTGATCACTGCCGGGATATTCAGATAACTTTGGCCGGAGGGCGCGGGGCCGATACAGACCGATTCGTCGGCGAGCTGTACGTATTTTGCTTCGCGGTCTGCTTCTGAATGAACAGCGACCGTTTTGATGCCAAGTTCACGGCACGCGCGTTGCACGCGCAGTGCAATCTCGCCCCGGTTGGCAATCAGGATCTTTTCGAACATTTTGAATCCTTAGCCAATAATGAACAGAGGTTCGCCGTATTCCACCGGCTGCCGTTTTGGCTCCGGCCGCGCACAGCGCTTGACTGGCTGCGCAAGTCAGCCTGCACCGAAACGGACATCCCGCCTAGTGTCAAAAAATGATGTTGCATGGTGTTATCCAATAATGAATAGAGGTTCGCCGTATTCCACCGGCTGCCCGTTTTCAACCAGAATGGCTTTGATGACGCCGGCCTGGTCGGCTTCGATCTCATTGAGCAGTTTCATCGCTTCGATGATACAGAGCGTATCGCCGACCGCGACCGTGCTGCCGACGTCGATAAACGCCTTGGATTCGGGAGATGGCGAGCGGTAGAAGGTGCCGACCATGGGTGACTTGACGACGTGACCTTCGATTGCCGCAGGCGCAGCTTCGGTCGGAGCTGCTACAGGTGCCTGAGCGGCAGGTGCAGCAGGCGCGGCCATATGCATGTAGGGTTGATAGTGCATGGTACCTTGAGACACGCCGGGTTGGTTACGGCTGATACGAACCTTTTCTTCGCCCTCGGTCAGTTCCAGCTCGGAAATGCCCGATTCTTCAACCAGGTCGATCAATTTCTTAAGTTTGCGTAAATCCATGGGATACCTCTGTGACTAGTTAATCGCCAGGCAAGTGCTAGGCGGGTTGATTCGATAAAAACGAAATGACGTAATCGAGTGCGAATGCATAGCCCTGTGCCCCCAGCCCGCTGATGACGCCTACCGCGACATCGCTGAAATAGGAGTGGTGACGGAAAGTTTCGCGTGCGTATACGTTGGAGAGATGCACCTCGATGAAAGGGATCTTGACTGCGGACAGTGCATCGCGCAGGGCGACCGATGTGTGAGTGAACGCTGCCGGGTTGATGATGACAAAATCGACACTTTTCACAGCCAAAGACTGCACTTTGGCGATCAGATCAGCTTCGCTGTTGCTTTGAAAACACTCGAGCTGTAAGCCGGCTGCGGCTGCCTGATCCGCAAGCCGCTGGTTGATGCTGTCCAGCGTGTCGCGGCCGTAATGTTGCGGCTCGCGCAGGCCCAGCATGTTGAGGTTGGGGCCGTGCAGGACAAGTACGGATTTCGGGTGATTTGCAGCCATGTTCATGTGGATTATATTGGCCAACCGTGATGGTTCATGACCGCAAGTTTGCCGCAAATAGGGGGATGTTGTCTATAGAATTGCCGAAATTTAGCGAAATTGGCACTGACGGTCAATTGCCGCTACGGTCAGTTTTCAATCAGTTGCAATGCGCGTAAGTCTTGCTCCAGAAGCGCTTGATTGATAAGACCAAAATAGCTTTTCAAGAGGTTTCCGTCAGGCGCGATGATGACCGTATAGGGCAGCACGCCCTTGTCGTTGCCCAGACTTTCGCTGATGTTCATTGCGTCGATATCTCCCGACAGCAATGGGTAGCTGACAGGCGTCTGGTTGGCAAACTCGCGGATTTTACCCGGATCGTCAGATGAAATACCGAGCACAATCAGGTTCTGGTCCTGATAACTCGCATGCAGATTGGAAAGCTCAGGCATTTCCTCTAGGCAGGGCGGGCACCAGGTTGCCCAGAAGTTGACGATGATGGTTTTTCCTTGCCATTGCCTTAGCTCCTGTGGCTGTCCATCGAGGTCGGGGAATTCGGCGGCAAAAAAACTGTGGGTCGAAATTGAGCTCGGCGAGACGGCAGGTGTCAGCAGATAATGCCGCACAGCGAAGCCGGAAAGCATGATGGCGGCGATAGCGAGCGCGTAGCCCAGGACTTTTTTCAGCATGATTCAGCGGTTTGCAAGTGCGAGTGTAGCGAGGAATTTATCGGCGTTCTGGAAGCCGATCACCCGCATCTGCGGCAGCTCCTGGCCGTTGGCGTCGAAGAAAATGATGCCCGGCGGCCCGAACAGGCTGAAGCGCTTGAGCAGTGCGCTATCGTCATCGGTATTTTTGGTCACATCCGCCTGCAGTAGCACGGCGTCCTTGAGTGCGGCCTGCACGCGCGGATCGCTGAAAGTGAAAAGCTCCAGCTCCTTGCAAGCCACGCACCAGTCAGCATAAAAGTCCAGCATGACCATTTTCCCTCTGGCTGCATTGAGCCGGCTATCCAGCTCGGCAACGCTGCTGACACGCTCGAAAGACAGGTGTGAGGATTCTGTTTGCGCAGCTCTGGCCTGCAGTCCCGCAAGCGGCTGTAGCGGCGATTTCGCACCGGTCACCGCACCTATCAGCAAGAGCACGCCAAGTACCAGCATCATGATGCCTATGCCTTTCCAGAGTTTCATCCACTTGTGCGCGCTGACGGGCAGAGCATCAAGCGCGTGCATGAAAATTGCCGGTACGATAAGCAGAGCTGCCCAAAGCAAAAGTTGCAGGGCCGATGGCAATAGCGGTGATATCAGCCAGACAGCCATGGCCAGCATGACGACGCCGAAGAAATTGCGCACAGCGTTCATCCATGCACCCGCTTTCGGCAGCAGCGAGTGAGACGATGCGCCGAGCAACAGCAAGGGCACGCCCATTCCCATGGAGAGAGAAAACAGGGCGACTGCGCCCAGAACCACATCGTGGGTCTGGCTGATGTAGAGCAGCGCGGCAGCCAGCGGCGCGGCAACGCAGGGGCTCAGAATCAGCGCCGAGAGTACGCCCATGAGGAATACGCCAAAAAAGTGCCCGCCCTTGATGCGATTGGTCAGGCCGGCGATGCGGCTTTCGAGCGCGCTGGGCAATTGCAGCTCATAGAACCCGAACATGGAAAGCGCCAGCAGGACGAAGATCAATGCCCCAAACCCCAGGGCCCAGGCGTTTTGCAGTGCTGCACCCAGCATCTGGCCGGAGAGTCCGGCAGCGATTCCCATCAGGGTGTAGGTGAGCGCCATGCCAAGGGTATAGGCGAGCGAGAGATTGAAGTTGTGCAAACGTCCGGATTTCTTGCCGCCAACGATGATGCTGGAAAGAATCGGAATCATCGGCAGCACGCAGGGTGTGAGCGAGAGCAGAAGGCCGAAACCGAAAAACCCTGCAGCGATCAGCCACAGCTTGCCGTTTTTCAGCAAGCTGGCGACGGGGTCCTGGCTGGAGATGGAGTTTGAACCGGTGTCGTTCCTGGCGCTGCGTGCGGCAGGATCAATGGCCTTGCTGCTGCCGTCCGCTGCGATGGTGAATAGTTTGCGTATCGGCGCATAGCAGAGGCCGCTGGCGCTACAGCCCTGATAGGTCAGTTGCAGTTCAAGCGGGAAACGGCTGCCTTCGCTCAGATGCAGTCTTGCAGTGACGGCGTCGTAATATACTTCGGTATTGCCAAACGTCGGGTCGTCCTTGGCGACGCCTGCGGGCAGTGTGATGCCGGTGATCACAGCGCCGGAGGATACTGTTTCGAATTTGAAACGCTCCTTGTAGAGATAATGGCCGGGAGCAATCGTGAAGTCTGCACGCAAGGTCTGGCTGTCCTCTCCGGTAATGCCGGCCTGAAATGCGGCATCCGGCGCCAGCACCTCTTCTTCTGCATTGCTGTCCAGAAACAGGTTTGCACCCTTGCTGGCAGCGCCGGCTGCCAGCGCCGGTTGCAGATTGATGGATGCCAACAGACCGCATAGAACCATGAGGCGAAGGAATTGACTAAACATGGTTGTCGGGGATTTCAATTTTGGTTTTCCTGTTGTATCCATTGAATATAGGCCGCCTCACCACCATCTATGTGGACATAGGTGATTTCTGGAAGTTCGTAGGGGTGCAGTCTGCGAATCGCCGCCTCAACTGCATCGTAACGTGCCAGCGTGGTTTTGATTTGCAGCGGGATTTCGTTGGCGCTTTCGATTTTCCCCTGCCAGTGATAGATTGAGTGGCAGGGCGACATGATGTTGACGCAGGCTGCAAGCCGCTGTTCGATCAGGAATGTGGCGATGCGTTCGGCACTGTCGCGATCCGGCAGATGGGTCATGACCAGAATGGCCGCAATGGCAGGTTTTTTCATTATTTAAGGTGTTGTCGATGCATGTGCTTTTCTTCCTGCTGATTTTACTCGCATTCCCGGTGCTGGAGATATGGTTGCTGATAGAGCTTGCTGACCGCTATGGCTGGAGCTTGCTGGTTTATCTGGCGGTAGTTGCGTTGCTGGGTTGGCGTCTGGTTCAGGATGAAAAACAGCATATCTTCGGCCGTTTCGCACAAACGCTCGCTGCCGGCGGCACACCGGCAAAGGTGCTGCTCGGCAGCGCCAAGAATCTGGTGGCAGGTGTTCTTTTACTGATCCCCGGCGTCGCCACCGACCTTTTCGCTGTGATTTTATTGTTGATCCCATCGCCCAAACCGGTTGCGGAGCAGCAGGATACGTTTGCCGGCTTTGCCGATCAGGTCAACCGACAAGGCCGTCAGGCAGCCAACGACAACGTCATCGAGGGTGAATTCAGGCGCGAAGATTGAGACGTCTGTGCTAAACTCTTGCCCTTTTCCGTCCCACCGTTTAAGTCTCTGTTAAGTTTAGGAATTCCAGCATGTCTTACCAAGTCACCCTGCAGCCCGGCGGCAAGTCGTTTGCCGTGGCATCTGACGAAACCGTGCTCAGCGCGGCGATTGAAGCCGGTTACAATCTGCCTTACGGTTGCCGCAACGGTGCCTGTGGTGCATGCAAGGGCAAGGTGGTGTCCGGTGAGGTGGATTACGGAGAACACCAGAAAAATGCCCTGACCGAGGCTGAAAAACAGGCAGGACAAGCCTTGTTCTGCTGTGCCAGGCCGCTGAGCGACCTTGTCATCGAGTGTCGTGAAGTGACTGCGCTCAACGGCATCAAGCCGCGCATCATGCCGGCGCGGGTTGAAAAAATGGAGAAGCGTTCGGAAGATGTGATGGCGCTTTACCTCAAGTTGCCGAGCAACGAGCGCATGCAGTTCATGGCCGGACAATATATTGAATTCATTCTGAAAGACGGCAAGCGTCGTGCTTTTTCCCTGGCCAATGCGCCGCATGATGACGCTTTGCTGGAACTGCATCTGCGCCTGGTGCCCGGCGGCCAGTTTACCCAATATGTGTTTACCGAAATGCACGAGAAAGCCATTCTGCGCTTCGAGGGCCCGTTCGGCAGTTTTTACTTGCGCGAAGATACGGACAGACCGTTGATTTTTGTCGCGGGCGGCACCGGTTTTGCACCGATCAAGGGTATTGTCGAACATGCAATCCATCACAAGGATACACGTCCGATTCATATCTACTGGGGCGCTCGCACGCTGCAGGATCTCTACATGAATGAACTGCCGCTGCAGTGGCAGCAAGCGCACCCCAACATCAAATACACGCCGGTGCTTTCCGAGCCCCTGCCGGAGGATAACTGGCAAGGCCGCACGGGTCTGGTTCATGTAGCGGTGATGGAAGATTTCGAGACGCTGAACGATTACCAGGTCTATTGCTGCGGCGCACCGCAGATGGTGGATATCGCGCATCTGGCGTTTCAGGCGCACGGCCTGCCGCCGGAGGAATTCTTCTCGGATTCGTTTACTTATGCTAATCCGTTGCCGAAAGTGGCCGGCTAATCCAGCGTTGCGTTCTGCGCGAGCTGCGCACTGAGGCGGTAGTGGCGGGCGGCTGACTGTTGCTCGCCGCGGCTCTCCAGCATATTGGCCAGTGTCAGATGGTTTGCCGCGCTGGGCTTGACGCTGATGCTGGCCTCCAGATAACTTTCCGCCTTGCCCCACAATTGCTGACGCATGCACATTTTCCCCAATGCCAATAACAGATTGGCATCGCCTTCGTGCTCGGTCAGCCAGTATTCTGCCTGCTGTAACTGCTTGATCGGGTTATCGCTTTCGTAATTCCCCAGCATGCCGGCCAGTGCGCTGTCCCAGTTTCTGGTCAGGCTCATTTCCAGTATGCGGCAGGCCTCATTATCGTCGCCCGTGGCAGAAAACGCCTCGGCAGCTGCCTTGGCAATTACCGGGTTGAGCTGATGCTCCGCTGCCATGCTTTTCCAGCAGGCTTGCAGTTTTTTTGCATCGTTGCTGTAACGCTTGAGCAATTGTTGCTGCGCTTGCTGGCGGTACTGTTTGATTTGCCACAGCTCCAGAGCATCCTGCTTTTCAAGATGCTGCAACAGATTCAGAACCTGCTCCCAGTTGCCAAGATGCAATTGTGCCTTGAGTTCCAGCCGCATGGCCGGCGGGTATTTCGACTCCAGTCTTTCCAGATGATGCAAGACCTGCAAGGCCTGACTATATTGCCTGTCGTCCAGCAGCAGTTCGGCTTGCGACAGCAAGCGGCCGATACGTGCCTGTGGTGCCAACCGTTCGGCCTCGGCAAGATAAAAGTCCCGCTGTGGTTTGCGTTTCAGCTTGTGTGCGGCGCGCGCCGCTACCAGAGCGCTGAGCCCCGCATCTTCGCCAAGCTCCAGGGCTTTCGCCGCGTTCTTCTCGGCCAACTGGTAGTGCCCGTCGGTCAGCGCGTGCAAGGCTTCAACCAGTGCGGCACGGCCCTCACGCTGACGCTGTGCCTCCTTGTAGGCCTTGACGCTGGCAGGCAGGCGGCGGGCGTAATTAAGCGTGCGCAACAGCAGATGCAGCAGCATGAAAGTCAGAAAGACCAGAATGATCAGTAGATTGAAGGAAAGCTCGAAACGGTATGGCGGTCTGACAATCAGCACATAACCTTCATTATTGCTGGCGAACAACGACAAACCGATCGCCACGATCACTATCAGCAGAAACCCCGATAACCAGCGCATGTCTCGACCTATCGCTCTTTGGACGGAGTGGATTTATCCGCCGGCTTGCTGCGCTCCAGCGTAAGTTTGTACTTGCTCACCTGCGTCAGCGTTTCATTGATGTCGGGGACTTCAATGATGATGTCGCTGGCCGAGAGCTGGCGCAGGGTGGAGAGCATGATCTTGCTCGAGTTTTCGCGCATGTCGAAATGATCCTGCAGCCATTTTTCTGCCGCGCGAAGGTCGGCGCGGTAGGTCGATTCATCATGCTGGAGCAGCGCGATGCGCGCACTCAGTAAACGCAATTTGATGTTTTCGCGCAAAAAGTAATTCTGTTCCGGTGATAGCAGTGGCGGTTCCGGCCGGTCGATGCGCTCCATGCGCACGACGTTTTTGATGTCCTGCCAGATTTCGTAGGCCAGTTTCTGCCAGGAGTTCGCTTGCCAGTCCGGCGCCTGTTGCGACTCGGGTTGAGGATGGCGGTCGCTGACCAGCGGCAGATCCTTGACGCTATCGGCCAGATTGTCGAGTTTGACGCTGATGCCGACCACATCGACGAAAGGCAGCTTTTGCAGTCGCTGGATATCCTGCGACAAGGCCTTGCGCAACTGGATGACCTGCGGTGTGTCGATCTGCTGCAGGCGGGCATCGGCGGTTTGCAGCGCGAGCAGCGCGGGTTTGATGTTGCCAGCCAGTTGCAGTTGCTGGTTAGCGATGGCCATCAGCTGTTCTACTTCGGCGATCAGGCGCTCTTCTCTGGTGTTGGCCAGTTCGTAATAAAGGGTTTGCAGCGCTTCCTGCTGATTGCGCGATTCGGCAAGTTTCTGTTCGAGTATGGCGATGCGGGCGCTTGCCTCGATGCTGCGCTCGTCGGCCAGTTTGGAAACAGTCAACGATTGCTGGTTGTTCAGGTTGTACTGCTCGAGCCGCATGGTGAGGACCTGTTCGAGCTGGGTGAAGCGATAACGGGTGTTGAGCCAATGCCAGGAAAGCGCGAGCAGCGCAATGATGGCCAGAATCAGCGCACTGGTGCCGATGCCGCTGTATGTCTTCGGCGTGCTGCGCGCGTCGCCGCCGCTACCATTTTCGACCGGTTCCGCTGCCGCGGGCTGGCTGTTGCTGAAATCGGCCGCTTCCGGACTTTGCTCAGCCGTGTTTTCTGCTAATGTCTTTTCGTTGCTCATGTCGGCTCGTTCAAGGTTTTTGTCAAACACTGCAGCATCGCTTCATCTCCCGGGGCATCGGCCACGCAGAGATGCAGGTGATGGTCGCTGGCTTCTTCGGCGATACGTGCGTGATTGACGCAAATCGGCACAGCACGCAGCCAATCTGCATTTCCATTCCCGGCCTCGGCCAGTTGCAGCAGGTGGCGCATCGCTTCCGAACTGGTGACCACCAGCGCGTCCAGTTGCTTATTCTGCCACAGGGCCTGCAAAACCCTCGCATCTGTTTGCGGATTAACACGTTGATAGCATTCAGCAAATATAACGTCGGCACCGCGCGACTGCAGCGTCTTGGCCAGCACTTCCCTGCCGCCGATGCCGCGTATGATCATACATTTCTTGCCACGGACATCGTGCATCTGTGGCAATGCCAACAGCGATTCGCTGTCGAACCGATGCTGCGGGATCAAGACTTCAGTGACGCCGAAAGCCACCAGCTCGCTGGCAGTAACCGGGCCGATGGCTGCAAAGCGCAAATGCGGCGGCAGGCCGTCAACGGCCCGGAGGATTCTCGGCATGCCGTGCTGAACAGCGTTGGAGCTGATAAAAATCGCCCAGTCGTAATCTGCCAGCGCGGCAATGGTCTGATCGAAACTGCGGTAATCCCCAAGCGCGGTGATTGCGATCAAGGGGAACAGCGTCGCCTCGCCGCCTGCCGCCTCGACCAGTGCCTTCAGTTTATGGGCCTGCCCCGGCGGACGGGTGATGACGACATGCTTGCCGCTCAATCCCGGTGCGCCCATGTTCAATGCTGGCCGGCCAGCGCCGCCAGTATCTTGTCTGCACCGCGGGCGACGAGTTTTTCTGCCAGTTGCTGACCGAGCTGTTCGGGGTGATGCGGGCTGCCGATCAGGCTTTCACGCAGCATTTCATGGCCATCGACGCTGGCGACGAAGCCGCGGATATGAATCTGATCGCCCCGTTTTTCGGCATAGGCGCCCAGTGGCACGGTACAACTGCCAGCCAGCGCACGACTCATGCCGCGCTCGGCTTCCACGCAGCAGGCGGTGTCGGCATGGTTGAGCGGCGCCAGCACTGGCAGCAAATCGGTGCGCGCGGCGCTGATCTCGATGCCCAGCGCGCCCTGGCCGACGGCAGGGATGCTGTCATCCGGATCGATCAGATCGGCGATGCGAGCCTCCAGCCCCAGCCGTTTGAGGCCGGCGGCCGCCAGAATGATGGCAGCATACTGGCCTTCATCCAGCTTGCGCAGACGGGTCTGCAGATTGCCGCGCAGGGATTCGATTTTGAGGTGTGGAAAACGCGCCTGCAACTGGCTCTGGCGGCGCAGGCTGGAAGTGCCGACCACGCTGCCGGCGGGCAGTGCTGCCAGATTGGTGAAGTGATTGGAGACAAAGGCATCGCGCGGGTCTTCACGCTCACCGGTGGCGGCCATCACAAAGCCTTCGGGCAGGTGCATGGGCACGTCCTTCATCGAATGCACGGCAAGGTCGGCGCGGCCGTCGGCCAATGCCTGTTCCAGTTCCTTGACGAACAACCCCTTGCCGCCGATTCTTGCCAGCGGAGAATCCAGAATCTGGTCGCCTGTGGTCGTCATGCCGAGAATCTCGACCACGGTTTGCGGATACAGCGCCTGCAAACGGCTTTGAATATGTCTGGCCTGCCACATGGCGAGTGCGCTTTCGCGCGAGGCGATGACGAGTTTTTTCGGGATATTCATGGCGGTGGTCATAAAGACGGACAATCAGCAGGAAATACGTGAGCAGATTTTAGCACAGGCCGTGATGCCGGCCGATTTCATCCACGCAGACGTTCTTTCAGCAGATGCTGCTGACGGCGGCTGACCGCAATGGTTTCGGGCACATCACGTAAAAGCGCGACATAGTGATGGTCGCCGTCCTGATCGTGGCGCCGCTCATAACCGGCGATAAAATCTTGTGCCACCAGACAGTTGCGGTGCAGACGCAGGAAACGTTCGCCGAATTCCTGCTCGATGGCAGTGAGCGAGTCTTCGATCAGGTATTCGCGCTCTTTGGTGCGCAGCGTCAGATACTTCAGCTCCGCGCGCAGATAGATGACCTCGGAAACCGGCACCAGCTGCAAGCGGCCGCGTTCGATGACGCCGAAGTGCGAGCGTGGCGATTGCAGCGGCTGGAGTGCCTCCAACTGAGCCCGCTTCAGTTTCGACGCTTTGTTCAATGCGGCCTGCAGGCGTTCAAGACGGATGGGTTTCAGCAGGTAATCCAGCGCGTTCATCTCAAAGGCCTTGACTGCATAATTGTCGTAGGCGGTGGTAAATATGACGGCGGGAGGTTCGGCCAGATTCTGCAGATGGCGGGCCGCTTCGATGCCGTCCATCTGCGGCATGCGGATATCGAGCAGTACCAGCGCGGGGCTATTTGCTGTCGCCATGGCAAGCAGTTCCAGACCGTTCCTTGCTTCACCGAGCAGGCGCACCTGTTCGACCTGGCCCAGCAGCTCGCGCAAGCGGTTACGCGCCGGGGTTTCGTCATCTGCGATGAGGACACTGATTTCGTTCATGATTGGCATGTTCAGCGCGTTGCGCCGCGATGATAGGGGATCACGATTTCAACCTGATACAGGCCGTTGCCGCAATGGCTGCCGAGACTGGCTTCGGCATCGAAATGCAGCATCAGCCGTTCGCGGATATTGTTCAGGGCCATCTTGTTGCCGTTGTGATGCTGGTTTTTTTGCGGCAGGTAGGGGTTGCTCAGGCGGATATGTATTTCCTTGTTTTTCACTTCGATATGGATGTTGACGGTACCGCCCTCCGGCATCGGCTCGACGCCGTGGTAAACCGCATTTTCCAGCAAGGGTTGCAATACCAGCGGCGGCATCAGCGCATCGGGCGGTACCTGTTCAATCTGCCAGTCGATCTGCAGGCGCTCTTCCAGCCGCAGCTTTTCCAGCGCAAGATATTGCCGGCACAGCGCCAGTTCCTGCGCCAGCGGTACCAGCTCGCGGTTATCGGCCATCAGCACGCGAAACAGATCGGCCATGTCCTCCAGTGCGGTTTCTGCCCGTCTCGGGTCGCTACGCACGATGGACAGTACGGCGTTAATGCAATTGAACAGAAAGTGCGGCCGGATTCTTGCCTGCAGCGCTTGCATGCGCGCTTCGTTGATGGCGGGCGAGAGGGCGCGTTCGCGCAGATTGAAGTAAGCCAGCACCAGCAAGCTCATGATGGCCGCTATCAGCCACAAACGCAGCAGCGGTGCTGTGGCATCAGCTCCGAAAAGGTAGATGCCGCTTTGTTGAACGGCCCAGGTGGCGGCCAGCGTGATGGCGACAGTGGTTGCTGCACCGGCGTAGTAGGGCAATTTGCGCAAGAAGGGATAAAACAGATAAAAAATCAGTAGACTGAGTAGCAGAACCGGCTGCAGAATCACCGAAAGTTCCAGCATTTTTTGCGGGATCTGCCTGGGCTCGCTGGTTAGCAGCAGTGCTGCAATCAGCGCCATGAGATTGGCCGCGAGCAGAATGCGCAAACAAACACCAAGGTTGCGCAAATCCGGCAAATGCTGGCCGGGCTCGCGAAAGACACTGACGGCAAAGCTTGGGTTTTGCTTTATACTTGTCATATAAGTCCATTATTCTTAATCATTTTTTAACATGCAAGATAATTCCGAAATTAAAAAACCGCAATCCAAAACCTGGTCCGGCCGCTTCAACGAGCCGGTGGCAGAGCTCGTCAAGCGTTACACCGCGTCGGTCGGTTTTGACCAGCGGCTGGCCGAATTCGACATACAGGGCTCGCTCGCACATGCGCGCATGCTGGGCGCGCAGGGAATTATCGGCAACGATGACGTTGAAGCCATCGAAAAAGGCCTCAAGGAAATCCTGCAGGAGATTCGTGACGGCAAATTCGTCTGGTCGCTCGATCTGGAAGACGTGCATCTCAACATCGAAAAACGCCTGACCGACAAGATCGGCGATGCCGGCAAACGCTTGCATACCGGCCGTTCACGCAATGATCAGGTGGCGACTGACGTGCGGCTCTGGCTGCGTGCGACGGCTGATGAAGTGGTGGCGAAGATTCGCCAGCTGCAGGCCGCTATCGTCGATCTGGCGGAAGCGCATTACGATACCGCTATGCCGGGGTTTACCCATCTGCAGGTCGCGCAGCCGGTGACTTTCGGCCATCACCTGCTGGCTTACTTCGAAATGCTGCAGCGCGATGCCGCCCGCTTCATCGATGCGCGTAAACGTATCAATCGCTTGCCGCTTGGTGCCGCCGCATTGGCCGGTACCAGCTATCCGATCAATCGCGAAATGGTGGCAAAGGCACTGGATTTCGACGGTGTTTGCGAGAATTCGCTGGATGCCGTTTCCGATCGCGATTTTGCTATCGAATTCACGGCTGCTGCCGCACTGGTGATGACCCATCTTTCGCGCTTGTCCGAAGAACTCATCCTCTGGTCCAGCCCGCGCTTCGGCTTCATTGATATCGCCGACCGCTTCTGCACAGGTTCTTCCATCATGCCGCAGAAAAAGAACCCGGACGTACCGGAGCTGGTGCGCGGCAAGACCGGCCGCGTCAACGGCCATCTGGTAGCGCTGCTGACCCTGATGAAAAGCCAGCCGCTGGCCTATAACAAGGACAATCAGGAAGACAAGGAACCGCTGTTCGATACCGCCGACACGCTGCTGGTGACGCTGGAAATCTATGCCGACATGATGCGCGGCATCAAGGTCGACAAGGATGCGATGCGCACTGCCGCGACCGAAGGCTTTGCCACGGCGACCGATCTGGCCGACTATCTGGTGAAAAAAGGCATTCCGTTCCGCGATGCGCACGAAGTGGTGGCGAGGGCAGTGCGTCACGCCGCCGACAAGGGCTGCGATCTGGCGGATCTGAATCTGGCCGAACTGCAGGAGTTCAGCCTGCATATCACCGAGGATGTGTATGCCGTCCTGACGCTTGAAGGTTCGCTGGCGAGCCGCGATCATATCGGCGGTACTGCGCCGCGCCAGGTCAAGGCCGCCATCGCCCGCGCCAGGAAGGCGCTGTCTGTCTGAGAAGCTAATCCAGAAAAATCTGCAGCAATTCGTTCAGAAAGCGTTGGCCCAGCAAAGTAGGCTTGATGAGGTTGTTCCCAACCTCGATCAGGCCTTTTTCTTTTGCGGCCCTGAGTGCCGGTTCCACAGTGCTGAGCGGCATGCCGGTTCTGAGTAGGAACAGCTCCGGATCAAAACCCTCGGTCAGGCGCAGTGCGTTCATCATGAATTCAAACCCGAGTTCTTCATGACCGATCTCCCAGACCTGATCGGCAGCCTCGCCGCGGACGGCGTTTTCCAGATAGCGGTTGGGGTGCTTGTGACGGCTTTCGCGCGTGATGCGGTCGTGATAGCTGAGTTTGCTGTGCGCACCGGCGCCGATACCGAGATAATCGCCGAAGGTCCAGTAGTTGAGGTTGTGTCTGGCGCGTTTGCCCTGTTGCGCGAACGCCGAGGTTTCGTAATGCTGGTAGCCATGACCGGTCAGCAGGTTTTCGATTTCCGCCTGCATCGCCGCGCTGGTGTCGTCGTCAGGCAGGCTGGGCGGCGTGCGGTGGAAAGGCGTATTGGGTTCCAGCGTCAGGTGGTAGAAAGACAGATGCGAGGGGGCGAGGGCCACCGCGCGTTTGGCATCGGCCAACGCGTCCCGCAGGCTTTGGTCCGGTAGTGCATACATCAGATCCAGATTTACGCGGTCGAAGGTCGCGAGTGCCAGCTCGGCGGCAGTCATGGCTTGTTTTTCGTCGTGGATGCGGCCCAGTGCGGCCAGATAGCGGTTATCGAAACTCTGGATACCGAGCGACAGACGGTTGATGCCGGCATCCCGATAGCCCCGGAAATGTGCGGCATCGACCGTGCCGGGGTTGGCCTCCAGCGTGATTTCGGCCTCGTATTCGAGTGGCGTCAGCATGCGCACCTGGCTCAGGATGCGGTCGATCGCCTCCGGCGAAAACAGGCTGGGGGTGCCGCCGCCGAAGAATACGCTGCGAATTTTGCGTCCCCAGATTTTGGGCACCGATTGCTCCAGATCGGCGATCAGCGCATCGACGTAGGCCTGCTCGGGAATCTCCTGCCGTGCTTCATGCGAGTTGAAATCGCAATAAGGACATTTGCGCACGCACCAGGGAATGTGGATGTAAAGCGCGAGCGGTGGCGGGGTACCGAGTCCGGAACGTGTCGTTGTTGCAGCGCTGCCGGCTGGCGTATGGATCGGGATGATCGGAATCATGAGGGCCGGTAGGGGTTGGTCAGCTCGTCGACCAGCCGGTGCAGGGCAGCGCGGATCTGGTTTTCCGAAACCTCCATCAAGAGGCCGTCTTCAAGTGCGTCCTGGGCGATTTGCCTGATTTCGTCGAAATTTTCTTTCATGACCTTGACCTTTTCGGTGCAAGAGACGACCGATCCGTCGTCGCGCTGCCAGATCGGCCACGGCTTGCCTGCGGTCATGATTGCAGCCTTTCGATCAGTTGCAGCATTTCACGCATGGCATGGCCGCGGTGACTGATGCGGTTCTTGATCTCCATGCTCAACTCGGCGCCACTCTGGCCGGTTTTCAGATCGAGAAAGAGCGGATCGTAACCGAAGCCACCGCTGCCGCGCGGCGCTTCCAGTATCTCGCCTTGCCAGACGCCCTGCGCGATCAGCGGCTGCGGGTCTTCCGGGTTGCGTACCAGTACCATCACGCAGTAATAATGGGCGCGGCGGTCGAGTTTTCCGCTCAATGCCTCAAGCAGCTTTTCGTTGTTGCGTGCGTCCGATTTCGGTTCGCCGCCGAAACGGGCGGAGTAGACGCCGGGCGCGCCATGCAAGACGTCGACGCAAATGCCGGAATCATCCGCCAGTGCCGGCAGCCCGCTATGAAGGCTGGCATGACGGGCTTTTGCCAGCGCGTTTTCGATGAAGGTGAAATAAGGTTCGTCGGCTTCGGGCACGCTGAAGTCGGATTGCGGCAGCACTTCGATATTGAGCGGCGTCAGCAGCTGGCGGATTTCGCGCAGTTTGCCGGCATTGCCGCTGGCAATCACGATGCGGTCAAACACCGAGCGCTGCCTTTTGTTTTTGCAGCAGGCTGGTGATGCCCGCGGTGGCCAGATCGAGCATCGCATCCATGGCTTCGCGCCGGAACGGTTCGCCTTCCGCCGTGCCCTGAATCTCGACGAAACCGCCATTGCCGGTCATCACTACGTTCATGTCGGTTTCACAGTCGGAGTCCTCCAGATAATCGAGGTCGAGCACCGCTTCACCCTTGTAGATGCCGACTGAAACCGCGGCCACCGCATCCCGTAAAGGCGATTCGGTGATGATCTGTTTGTCGAGCAGGTAAGTGACGGCATCGTGCAAGGCGACATAAGCACCGGTGATGGCGGCGGTGCGGGTGCCGCCATCGGCCTGGATGACGTCACAGTCGATCTGGATGCTGCGTTCGCCGAGCTTTTCCAGATCGATGATGGCGCGCAGACTGCGGCCGATCAGGCGCTGGATTTCCTGCGTGCGGCCCGACTGCTTGCCGCGTGCCGCTTCGCGATCCATACGGCTGCCGGTTGAGCGCGGCAGCATGCCGTATTCAGCCGTGACCCAGCCCTGGTTCTTGCCGCGCAGAAAGCCCGGCACCTTTTCTTCAACGCTGGCGGTACACAATACATGGGTGTCGCCGAATTTCACCAGCACCGAGCCTTCCGCATGCTTGGTGTAATGACGGAGGATTTCAACCTGGCGCAGCTGGTGGTTGGCGCGCTGGCTGGGGCGTTGCGTATTGGACATAGTAATTCCTGGTGGGATAAGCCATGCATTATAAGCCATGTGAATCCGGCGTTTACGCTGGCGTAGGCGGCGAATTCAAATGCGCGACTTGCGGATGGCGGACTGGATTTCGAGAATCTTTTTTTCGATTTCTTCGTCGCTGAGGTCATCCGGCGCATGAGCGCTCTTCTGCAGCTCCGGAAAATGGCCGATCGGATTGATCATCGTGGTGGTCATGCCGAGCGGCATGGTGGCTGTCGATATGGCTGAGCGGCCGCTCTGACGGCTACCCCATTGCAGGCCGATGGCACTCATGTTGTCGCCGCTCTTGCCGCAGAGCGACTCGGCCATATCCAGCAGCTCGGGCACGCTGTCCTGAATGTTGCCGGAAAACAGCAGTCTGGCCATTTCGGCATCATCCATGGTCGTCCAGATGCCATCGCTGCAAAGAAAGATGATATCGCCATCCATCAATTTTTGCGGTCCGGTTAGCTCCACATCCGGCATTCTTTCGCTGCCGAGGCAGTTGTAGATCACATGCAGATCCGGGTGGCCGGCCATCTCTTCCTGCTTGATCTGCCCCTTGCGATAAAGCATTTGCACCACCGAATGGTCTTCGGTGCGGAATATGGGTTGTCCGTTCCTGAAATGATACAGCCGTGAATCGCCGACATGCGCCGCATAGAGCTTGTCGTTCTGCAGTACTGCAGCGACGACGGTGGTGCCGGGCGCATCGTCGAGGTTATTGCGCAACGCAATGCTGTCGAGCGCATCGTGCACTTGCAGAATATGTTCTTCAAGAAATTTGTACGGATTGGCGAGCGTGGGGATGGCAAGGTTCTGAAACGATTCGGTCAAGGTTTTAACCGCCAGCTCGGCCGCGATTTCACCGTGTCTGTAACCGCCCATGCCGTCGGCGATCACCATCAGCAGGGCGCCCCTGCTGTAGGAATAAGCCAGTCGATCCTCGTTGTGCGGCCGCGGACCCTGCCGGCTGTTTTGATAGATGGTGAATTTCATGGTGGTGGATCAGGCCCCGCTTACTGAAATATGTTCAGCAACCTGCCGACAATGCCGCTCTTTCTTTCTTCAGCGGTGCCAGTCTCCGGAAGGTCGTTCTGCAGCGATTTCTGCAGGGCATAGATACTTTGTGGCCGTTCGAGATGATCGAGTGCAAGGCAGCTATCGATGATGCGCAGCAGGTTTTTGGAATAAATATCCTTGCCCAGTTTTTCCGCAGGTACGATCTGGTCGCTTTTGAGACGATCGGTAGCGGCGGGCGGCGCCGTGTGCGCCAGGCAGGCATAGATGGTGGCACCTATGCTGTAGATATCGCTCCATGGGCCCAGCAGCTGGTGCTGATCGTATTGCTCCGGCGGTGCGAATCCGGGCGTGAAGCTGGGAGCCAGTTGGGTTCCGTTGCTGCTCAGTGTCTGACGCGCGGAGCCGAAATCGAGCAGTACCGGCGATCCGTCCTGGCGGATGTAGATATTGGCCGGCTTGATATCCAGATGCAGCAGCTTGTGCGTGTGTACCTCGCGCAGCCCGTTCAGCAGCTCGGTGAACAGGCGCCGCACGGAGTTTTCCGGCACGGCTTCGTTTTTGCCGAGGATGCATTCCTGCAACGATTTGCCGCGCTCGTATTGCATGACCATGTAAACCGTATCGTTGGCGCGAAAGAAGTTGAGTACGCGCACGATGTTTTTGTGATTGATGTTGGCCAGCGCGCGGCCTTCTTCAAAGAAGCACTTGAGGCCGTGGCGGAAGTTCTGCGAAGCCTCGGAAGCCGGCACCACGACCTGATCGCCATCGGCGCGCAAGGCCAGCCCGTTGGGGAGATATTCCTTGATGGCGACGGTATTGCCGTTCTCATCGGTGGCGAGATAGACATAGCTGAAGCCGCCGGCGCTCAAGACCTTGCTGATTTTGTATCCCTGCAACTCATAACCGATGGGCAGCGATTGGTTGTTTGTGCTGGACATTCTCACCGTTTCATGAAAAGTGCGAGCTATTTTGGCATGAAACAGCACGCATTTGATACCATGCCCTAAATTCAATCAGGATGCCACCAAGATGATATTCAGCATGACGGGGTATGCCGCCCTGGAAAAAGAAACGGCTTCCGGTGTATTGCTGCTGGAGCTGCGTTCGGTCAATCACCGTTACCTCGAATTGCAGCTCAAGCTGGACGAAAACATGCGCAACTTCGAGCCCATGCTGCGTGAGATGATCACCGCGCGGCTGGGGCGTGGCAAGGTCGAGTGCCGTCTGAATCTGGTCCAGCGTGGCGTGCAAGGCAAGGAGGCCAAGCTCGATAGCGAGGTGCTGCAACAGCTGGCCCAAATGAGTGCCATCGTGCAGGCACAGTTTCCGCAAAGTCAGCCACTGACGGTGGCGGATATCCTGCGCTGGCCCAATGTCGTGCTCGGCCAGCAACTAGACCAGACAGCGCTCGGCGACGAAGTGCGTGCAGCGGTGGATGCGGCATTGCAGCAGATGGCTGATTCGCGGCAGCGCGAGGGTGAAAAGCTCAAGGGCATTATCGAAGAGCGTCTGGCTGAAATCGAACAACATGTCGCCGCTGTGAAGCCGCTGTTGCCGGCGCAAGTCCGGGCTTACGAGGAAAAGCTCACCGCCAGGTTGCGGGAGGCGATGAATGCTTTTGATGAAGAGCGTTTGCGTCAGGAAGTTACCTTGTTTGCCCAGCGTATCGATGTTGACGAAGAACTGGAACGTCTGACGGCACATGTTTCGGAAGTGAGGCGCATACTCAAGGCAGGCGGTGCTGCCGGCAAGCGTCTGGACTTTCTCATGCAGGAGCTCAACCGCGAGGCCAACACGCTGGGCTCGAAATCGGTCTCGACCGAAATCTCGCGCGTGGCAATGGCGCTGAAAGTGTTGATTGAACAAATGCGCGAGCAGATTCAGAATATCGAATAACAGTAATTCAGAAAATTTCAGCAAAGACAAAAGGGCATCATGCGCGATTTCAAGTATTCCATTCTGGTGACGATCCTCGGGCTGGCACTGGCCGGTTGGTGGGGTTACCACACCAGCGGCAATCTCGCCGGAGTTTGGGCGGCGCTGTTCCTCGCACTGATACTGAGCGTGATGGAGATCAGCCTGTCGTTCGACAACGCGGTGGTCAATGCCTCGATCCTGAAGGACATGGACGAAAAATGGCGTCAGCTCTTTCTGACGGTCGGTATCCTGATCGCGGTATTCGGTGTGCGGCTGATTTTTCCGCTGGTGCTGGTGGCCGTGGCAACCAGTCAGGGTTTCGTCGATGTGGCGGTCATGGCGATACAGCGCCCGGTGGAATACTCCGAGCATCTGATGGAAGGCCATGCGGCGATTGCCGCTTTTGGCGGTACTTTTCTGTTTCTGGTGTTCCTCAGTTTCCTACTCAACGATGCCAAGGAGTTGCATTGGCTGGGCAGGGTAGAGGAGCAACTGGCCAAGCTCGGCAAACTGGAGTCGATCGGTATCGTCATCACGCTGACCATACTGCTGGCCTTGCAACATTACCTGCCGGTCTCCCCGGAGAAGAAGATGACCATACTGCTGGCCGGTGTCGCCGGCGTGGTACTGTATATTCTGGTCGACAGTCTGG
>DIVE01000018.1:0-5726 GCA_002423265.1 Methylophilaceae bacterium UBA6140
CGATGACAGGCGCTTTCTGGCTGCTCGCGCAGCCAACGATCAGGCTGCATAAAAGAAGTAGGCCGGTGTAGCGTATCAAACCTGAAAATTCCCTCACATTGAGTTTTAGAAACGCCCTGACAGGGCGGTTTTCAAAATTAAAGCAGTCAGCTGGTGCCGCCGAGCAGCGGAACGAATTTCACCGTTTCCAGTTTGGTCTGACGATATTCGGTATCGGTTCGTTCGATCAGGTACAGCGTTTGTTCATCGGTACCGACCGGAATCACCATGCGTCCGCCGACCGCGAGCTGTTCGAGCAGATCCTGCGGCACGTGGCCGGAAGCGGCAGTGACCATGATGCCGTCATAGGGTGCGAGCTCGGGCAACCCCATGGTGCCATCGGCATGTTTCAATTTGATATTTCTCATGCGCAGTTCGCGCAGGTTGCCGCGCGCTTTCATCAGCAACGGGCTGATGCGCTCGACCGAATACACTTCTCTTGCCAGCCTCGCCAGAACCGCAGTCTGGTAGCCGCAGCCGGTGCCGATTTCCAGCACTTTCCCGAGTTGGCTCTTGCCGCGCAGAATTTCCGTCATGCGGGCGACGGTGTATGGCTGAGAGATGGTCTGGCCGAAGCCGATGGGCAGCGAGACATCTTCATACGCGCGCGACGACAGCGCTTCATCGACAAAGATATGGCGCGGAACCGCCTCCATGGCTGCCAGCGTCACTTCATCGCTGATGCCCTGCGTGCGCAGGCGCGAGAGCATGCGCTGGCGTGTGCGCTGCGAAGTCATGCCGATGCCGCTGATCACCGAACTCATGCTCTTGATTCTGCCGGATTCATGCTCCGGTCAGCTCTGACCCAACCAGGCGTTGAGCTGATCCAGTTGTTTGAATTGCGTGAGGTCCACCTGTAGCGGCGTGATCGAGACCTGCTCGGCAGCCACAGCATAGAAATCGGTGCCGACACCCGCATCCTGCGCGTTGCCGGCGGCACCCACCCAGTAAACGGTTTCGCCGCGCGGCGTGTTGGTCTTGATCACGGGCTCCGCCTTGTGGCGCTTGCCCAGGCGGGTGACGACACTGCCGTGCAGTTCTTCATACGGGATGTCGGGTACGTTGATGTTGAGCAGCAACGGTGGCGGAAAGCCGGTTTTTTCGTAGCGCTTGACCAGATCGACCACAACGCGCGCAGCAGTTTCGAAATATTGCGCGCCGTGGCGCGACATCGAAACGGCAAAGGAAGGGATGTCGAGCAGATAGCCTTCCATCGCGGCGGCGACAGTTCCGGAGTAAATGGTGTCATCACCCATGTTGGCGCCGTCATTGATGCCGGAAATCACCATGTCGGGCAGCTCGGCCAGCAGGCCGGTGACCGCAAGATGGACGCAGTCTGTCGGGGTGCCGTTGACGTAATAGAAACCGTTGCTGGTCTTGCGCACGGTGAGCGGCCGGTCCAGCGTCAGCGAATTGCTGGCGCCGCTGCGGTTGCGTTCGGGGGCGACTACCGTGATGTCGGCGATGGCGGACAGGTGTTCGGCGAGAATGTTGATGCCCGGCGCGAAATAGCCGTCATCGTTGGAAAGTAGGATACGCATGGGCAAATTATATATGACTGGAGAATAAGTTTTAAGGAAGCGCTGATTAAATGGTTACACGGCAAAATGCAGGAACAGGCGTTAATGCGCCCTGGTCAGCTTGGCATAAAAGATCGCACAGCAGAAAAAAATCACAGTCAAAGCGACCTCCGCCAGGGCCAGTTGTGCCGACAAACCGGTATCCGACCATGCACGCACTGCCCCTTCGGTAAAGTAGATGAGGATGAACATCGAGGCCCACTGATAGGTGTAGCGCTTGCCGCGCAGAATGCCGAACAGCGGCAGTAGCAGGGGTACGGCTTTGAGTATCAGCATGGAACCTTGCGGACGCAAGGGCGCGAGCCAGCCTTCCCATGCCAGGCAGACCATGATCAAGGCGATCAGGCTGCTGCCGGCCCCGATTCTGAGCAGGGCGATCATGCGCGGCAGACTTTCGCCATGCTGACCAGCGCAGCTCTGGCTGAAGTTGCGTCGCTGATGGGCTGCTCGAAATCGAAGCGCAGGATTTCAGTATCGGCGCGCACGTCGAAGCCGTAGCTATCGATGCCGATCATTTCTGCTTGCCGGGGCGTCGTCTCGTGAAAGTGGCGGCAATAGGCGATAAGGTTTTCCTGATGGTCGCTGTTCATGTGTTCGAGAATGCCCGCTTCCTGCGCCGCCAGCGGCGAGCGCGGCGATATCAGTTCTTCGCCGGGCAGCCATGACATGCGGCCGAAGCCGCCGATGTAACGCACCTGCTGCATCCGGATGCGGTAGAAATAAAAATCATGCGCCTCGAAATATTCGGCGGCCGCCGGGAAATAGCGCAGATAACGCGCTTTCAGAAAAGCGTCTTGCTTGTCGGTCTGCTCGGCATCGCCGATCAGGGTCAGGCGGCCATTGGCATGCAGGTCCTCGGCGCCGGCAAACACCAGCAGCGAGACCTTGCAGTTGGCGATGATGTTTTTCGTGTGTTCGGCCAGCGTGCTGATCAGGATCAGCGGTTGACCTTCGTGGTCCAGCACGAAAGGTGCAACCGAACCGTAGGGGTATCCCGCGAATTTTGCCGAATGGGTGGAAAGGATGCCCTTGCGCGTGCTGCGCAGGAAGCGACGGGCTTCGTTGACGAGCGACATCAGGCGGCGAGCTTGAGCGCGGTTTGTGCCAGCCGCTTGCCGAGCGCGATGCAGAGCTTGCGTTCGTCCTCGCTGATCGGCCTGTCGTCTGCCGCGCCGCCGATATGGCTGGCGCCATAAGGCGTGCCGCCGCTGCGGGTGGTGCTCAGTTCCGGCTCGGAATAAGGCAGGCCGACCATCAGCATGCCGTGATGCATCAAGGGCAGCATCATGGTAATCAGCGTTGTTTCGTTGCCGCCGTGTATGGAGCCGGTAGAGGTGAAAACCGCAGCCGGTTTGCCGATGAGTGCGCCATTCAGCCACTGGCCGACGGTGCCGTCGAGGAAATATTTCATCGGTGCCGCCATGTTGCCGAAACGGGTCGGGCTGCCGAGCGCAATGCCTATGCACTCTTCCAGGTCTTTCAGTTCCGCATAGGGCGCACCCGAGGCCGGCACATCAGGCTCGGTTGCCTCGCAGTTGGCCGAGACTTTCGGCACGGTGCGTATGCGTGCTCTGGCACCGGGAACCGATTCGATACCGCGCCCGATCAGTTTGGCCATCTCATGCACGGCACCGCCATGAGAATAGTAAAGAACCAGAATTTCGCTCATTTTTTCCTCTTGTCGCGTATGCGCTGTTTCTGCGTATCGAGTTCAAACAGGCCGGTGCTTTTGATCAGCTCGCTGAATTTCGCATAACCGTAGTTGCGCGAGTCGAACGCCGAAAAGTTCTTGACCATGTGTTTCTTGACTTCGCCCATATGGGCATAGCCATCATCGTCCGAGAGCGCCTCGATTGCGGAGCGTATCAGAGAAACCAGCCTCGTATCCATCGCGAGTTCCTTGCTGGTTTTCTTGCTGACGCTGGCAGGTTTGTCCTGTGCGGCGGCGGTTTCGGTGCTTGCCAGCTCGCTCGGTTTTGAGATGGGTTTCTGCGAAAGGATTTCCGTGTAGACGAAGATGTTGCAGGCGGCGATCAGCGATTCCGGCGTTTTGCGCTCGCCGAAGCCGTAAACGGCTTTGCCGGATTCGCGGAAGCGGATAGCCAGCCTGGTGAAGTCGCTGTCGCTGGAAACGATGCAGAAACCGTCCAGAGGTGCCGTATAGAGCAAATCCATGGCGTCGATGATCAGCGCGCTGTCGGTCGCATTTTTGCCCTTGGTGTTGGCATATTGCTGGATAGGCTGTATGGCATGTTTTGGCAATACTTCCTTCCAGCGATTGAGCTGGGTCTGGGTCCAGTCGCCGTAGATGCGTCTGACGCTGGCATCGCCGAATTTGGAAATTTCCTCGAACAGCTCGTCGATGATGTCGATCACCGAGAAGGTGTTGTCCGCATCGATCAATACGGCCAATCTGGGATTGCTGTTGTCTGCGCTCATATGGATATCTATCGTCAGTATTGCGGTTGGCGTCGGGCCAAGGAGGCTCTGTCAGAGCTTTCTCGACTTGAGATTACCGGAAGCTGAAAGTATACAGCACGTCCACGGCACTTTCCGACCCGGCTTGCGTTCTCAGCGACCAGCGTTTGGTGATGTCGTAGGTCAGCCGGGCGACATTGAGCAGGCCATTGACTTCCTTTTCGTAGCTGAGATAAAGATTAGGCGCCAGACGTTTGCCCAGGTTGAAGCTGACGTTTTCTGCATCGCTGCCGCCGATATTGAAGCTGTCCAATCCGGCGGCACGGGCGAAACTGGTCTGCAGCGGCACCGATTGACCCTGCGAGAGCAGGGCGCCTGCAGCCAGCGAGAGGATAGCGAACTGGTCCTTGCCGACCTGGTCCATGCCGTGACCGAATACCAGCCATGACAATTTCTCGCTGTCGGAGACTTCGGGAATCGAGACCAGCCTGATCGCCGGGTTGAGCACGCTGCCCCTGATCTCGACACCTGCACGCACCGTCGCGTGCTCGCGCAGGGCCAGAATGTCGAGGCCGGGGTTGTCGATCGGGCCGCTGAAATTCAGCTGCCCGCGTTCGATCTTGAGCACTTGTCCATAGGCCATGTAAGTGCCTGTGGCGACGATGTTGCCATCGCTGCGCAGGGTCTGTTCGGGACGGCCGTTGAGCGTGATGGTGCCGCTCAACGTGCTGTCCAGTCCACGCCCCCGCAACGCGAATTGCTTGCCACTACGGCTGCCGATGCCGATTTTCAAATCCGAGATTTTCATCAGCAAGGGGTTTTCCTCGATTTCTTCTTCGCGGCCGAGGATGATAACGTCATCGCCCAGCGTCGGTTTGTCTTCTCTGGCAAGCTCAATCAGACCGCTGATGATGTCGATTTGACCGGCGATTTCCAGCAGGTTGCCGCTTAGCGTCGTCTTGACGTCGCCTTCGATCACGATCAGGCGGTCGGTGCGCGAAACTGCGGTGAAATTTTCGGCATGCCAGTCCAGCGACAATTCGGGACGGCCCTGCGTCAGCTGCAGGCTGCCGCTGGCCTGCAGGCGGCCTGCACCGCTGGAGAAGACGGCCTGGCGGATGACGAGCCGGTCGTTGCTGAAATCCGCATCGAGCAAGCCATCCTGCAGATTGACACCTTCGCCGGGAATCGCAAATGCGAGCTGGCGGCCCTTGACCTTGCCCTGCAGATCGGGGGCCGCGATGGTGCCGTTGCCGCGCAGCGTCATTTCGACCTGGCCATCGAGCGAGGCACCGGACAGGCTTTCCGGCATCGGTAGCCACAGCAAGGTTTGCAGATTGCCGTCGGCGCTGATTTTGAGCGGAGACGATGCGGCCAGGCTGAAACCGCTGGCGGTGGGCTGAAGCTCGCTGTTCAACAAGGCTTCGATTTTGCCGAGCTTGCTGCCGCTGGCCTCAGCCTTGATCTCGACCAGGTTGCGGCGAAGATCGAGCGCCAGGTTCAGCGTCTGCAAGCCCAGCGGTTTCTCGCTGCCATCCGCTGCCGATATGCTGATATCGCCAGTCTCGAGTTTCAGGTTTGCGTTGCCGTTGACTTCCTTTTCAGCCGTGATCTGCCAGTTGCCGGAGAACACCGGATTGCCTTTGATATTGTCGGGAAGCCTGAAAATCAGGGCGGGTATCTCCTGCA
>DIVE01000018.1:5732-6699 GCA_002423265.1 Methylophilaceae bacterium UBA6140
TTGAAGCGCAAGACCAGATTCTCCAGGCTGAAGCCGCTGAGGCTGTCGTGGCGCAGGGTCGCGGTTTTCTCCATTTCGACCGGTTGGTCGCCGCTGTAACTGAGCTTCCCGATTTCCGCCAGCCAGACGCCATTTTTGAACCCGCCGTCGATCAGCCCGTGCAGTGCAGCTGTGCCGGCACTTTCGCTGGCCGTGAGTTCTAGCCGGTGTTTTTCCCGTGTGCCGCGCAAGGTCAGCATGGCATCGAACGGGGCGCTGTTATTCAGGCGCATTTCGCTTGCCTCGACATCGGCATGGCCGGCACTTCCGGCAACACTCGAATATGCCGCCTTGCCTGACAGCTTGCCAATCTGCAGCGCGTTCGCCAACGTCATTTGTTCGGCGAGCCAATCGAGTTCGAATGCCAGGCTTTGCCAGCCGCCCGTGACCCGGCCATTCGCATTCATGCGGCCGGCAAGTTGTTCGTCGAGCGCGGAAAGATCGCCGAACCTGGCTTGCCAGTTGAGCGTCTGCTGCGCGCTGCCCAGCGCCCCGTCGGCTTGCAGCACGTTATCTTGCAGGCGTGCTTGCAGCGACACTTGTTCGAGCGCGCGGCCGGCCAGCTTCGCGCTGGCTTGCAGGGTCAGGGCCTCGCCTTGCCACTGGCTGTTTTGCGATTCCAGCTTGAGTTGCAGTTTCGGCTCAGGGCTGAGTCTGCCTGCCAGCACGAGATCAAGATTGAGCAGGCTGGTTTTTGCCCTATCGGGCGGGCCGGCGGCAAGCTGCAGTAGCTGCATCCTGACTTCAAGCGGCATGTCGCCGCTGAGGCCGACGCTGCCGCTGACTTGCAATTTGCCGATCAGTTGTTCGGCAGTCACGGGGTGCCGGGCCGGACGCAGGACTATCTGCTTATTCTCTCTGGTCAGCATGCCGGCGCTGTCGAACCTGAGCCGTTCCAGGTTGCCGGCCAGATTGAGCGCGATGTCAT
>DIVE01000037.1:0-10167 GCA_002423265.1 Methylophilaceae bacterium UBA6140
TACTGACTCACCGGCTTTCAGCGCCGGTCCCGGATTAAAGTTGGGGTCGTACACGCCATCGGCAAACACAGCGAGTTCGAAATCAATGTTTGTATTATTGTTGGTATCAGCCATGATCAATATCCTTTAAATAAAAGTCTTTAGCGAGATTGTGATTAGGTAGTCAGCGCTTTTCCCACACGCCTTTGTAGAATTGATGCACCTGCTCATTGAGCGTTTTTCGCCTGTCTAGAACTTGCGCTTCAAAAGATTTGGGTAATTTGAATTTATGAAAAATACGGAACGGCCGGCTAAAAGCGCTATTGGGCTCTTTTTCCCGAGTTTGCAGTTCAAACCTGACTTCTTCAGGGTTATCAGTAGCGCCAAAGCATCCATAACTGAGACTGATCGTCGATAGGTCGCTATAAGACGACTTTTCATACGCGATAAAATTTTCGGACCCTGCAGTGCGGTCTGTTGAATCGCTACGGTATATGTAGTAGTGCGCTTCCACCCCGCTGGCAGGGTCGGTAAAAGGAGACTTCGAATTCCAGCCCTTCCATCCGACCGAGGTAAGCTCTCGTCTCTTCTCACTCCCCTGCGGCCGCAATATCCACAACGAGGTATATCTGGTGTCGTAATCAAGCTCTCTCGAATCTGCCGCCCAAGGCAGTGTGTGTTTGTTGGTATCGATGTAAATATCCAACACGCAACGAGGGTCTACCTTGCAGGCTTGTTCCTGCCGCGCCCAGCCGCAACTGGTCTGGCCGGCTTCCACGCGCCAAGCGGCGGCCTCAATGCCTTCGAGCTTGTCATCGACCCATTTTTCCGGCATGCCAAAGCGTTGGGCAAAGCTTTTGGTGTAAACCCAAATATTCGGGTCTTTGGCATAGAGCCCACCTTTCTTGAAGGTGAAGCCGTCTTCATAGTCAGGGATTTTTTCGACATCGCTTTGCGCGATTGATGGCAGCAGCATCAGCAGCCATACCAGTGGCAAAACCCATTTGAATGTTTTACATGACAGAGTGATCACATCGCTTCCTTTCTGATTTTGATGAATCGGGAGCTACTAAAAAACAATGTGAAAATTTACCACAATTTATCGATAAAACCATAAATTAAAAAAGGTTAAATTAAGGCATGTGCATCGCAATACTTGGCGTTAGATGGCGGATGATCGTGAGCGGGAGATGCAGGCAGAAACGCTGAACACAAGCGATTCAGAAACGCTTTGTGATCAACTTAAAAAGACGTAGAGGATTGGCTTAAAGCCCGGGGAATGGAATCTAGCGGAAGCGGCGGAAGGAGCCGGTGACGACGCCCCAGATTTCGAATTGCATTTCACCGGAAATTTCGATCGGCGAATAAGCGCCGCTGTTGTTGGCGGGGAGCAGGCGGACACGGCCATCCTTGTGGCGGCCCAGGGTCTTGATGGTGAATTCGCCGTCGAGCATTGCAAGCACGATATCGCCGATAGCAGGGACTTTGGCGCGATCGACCACGGCTTTGTCGCCGGGCAGCAGGCCAATGTCAATCATGGACTGGCCCTGAATGGTGACGAAAAAGGTTGTGTCTTTGCTGTCGATCAGAAATTCGCTGGGGTCGAGCCGTTTTTCCACATGGTCATCGGCGGCGCTGGGCAACCCGGCAGGAACGCTGGAGCCATAGAGCGGCAGGTGCTGCGGCCGGCTTTCAAGCGTTGGCATGGAAAAATCACCGACGGCATCGATATCCTGCATGAGTCGCTTGCGTTGCCAGGCGGACAGAAAATCCTTGATGACTGCAGACTGGCTGACCGGTACGCGCACCACTGTCGTCGGCTCGCCGAACTTGCCGCTGCCGGGCTTGCGGCCTGCGCCGGGGGCACGTTTGCGCGTTGATGCCGGAGTTTCTGGTTTGGATTGATCGGACATGCAATTATTGTAACAATAATTGGCAAACTGGCAATTAATTCTTACAACAGCAACCGTGCCATGGCGGAGTTGTGTCAATCCGATGCAAACAGGGGTCCGGCCTTACCAAACTCAATCTTCGTAAGCAGTGTATTTTGCGTTGCTGCCGCGCGCCTTCTCCACCGGATATTTCTGCGCGTTGAGGTCGATCTTGCGATTGGCGGCGGCGATCAAATCTATCCCCGTCACTTCGGCGATTCTCAGCAGGTAAACAAAAGTATCGGCCAGTTCATGGGCCACCTGTTCGCGTTTTTGCTCGTCGAGCCGCGCGCTTTCTTCCGGCGTATCCCACTGAAAATGCTCGACCACTTCCGCCGCCTCGACGATCATGGCCATCGCCAGGTTCTTGGGCGAGTGAAACTGCTCCCAGTCTCGTTCGCGGACAAATTCGTTGATTCTGGCTCTCAGCTGGTCCAGTGAGTCGCTCATGATTTTTCTCTCCGGTTGGAGCCCGTCACCATTTTGATCTCGAACAGCCGGCATTCGAGCGGGCCATTGAACAGCGGCGTGCGCTTCGACGGCGACAGCCGCATCAGTTTGGGCAGACGCATGTCGTTGGTAAGAAAATAGGTGTTCCAGCCGGAAAATCTGCGTTTGAGCGCCTCCGCCATTTTCGGGTAGAGCGCCGCAAGCGCTTCGTCCTCGCCGATGCGGATGCCGTAAGGCGGATTGGCGATCAGCACGCCGCTTTCGGCCGGCGGCACGACTTCAGTCATGTCGACGTGGCTGAGCTGCACGGCATCGAGCAAGCCGGCCTGCTTGAGATTCTCGCGGCTGACGCGCACCGCACGCAAGTCCGCGTCGCTGCCGTAGATCTTCTGGAAGGTCACCGGCTTTGCCCGGCTCAACACTTTCTGGCCCAATTTCTGCCAGGCTGGCGCATCGAAATTGTTCAGTTGTTCAAAGCCGAAACTGCGGCCGCTGCCGGGCGCGATATCGAGCGCCATCATCGCCGCTTCGAGCAGGAAAGTGCCGCTGCCGCACATGGGATCGAGCAGTGGCATGCCCGGCTGCCAGCCGGATAGTTGGATGATGCCCGCCGCCAGGTTTTCGCGCAGGGGCGCTTCCACGCTGGCGCGGCGTTGACCGCGCTGATAAAGCGGGTTGCCGGAGGTATCGATATAAAGCTGGCAATCCTCAGCTGCGAGATAGGCATGCACGCGCACCTGTGGCTCGCGGGTGTCGATGTAGGGACGGCTGCCAACCGCCTGCCGGAAACGGTCGCAGATCGCGTCCTTGATACGCAGCGTAGCGAATTCCAGACTCTTGAGCGGACATTTGACGCCGGTCACCTTGACCATGAAATCGCGCTTGACGTCGAACCACTGCGGCCAGTTCAACTTGTAGACGGCCTGAAAAAGGTCATCTTCGTTGGTGTAGCGCCCGCGCCCGACCTGCCAGAGAATGCGGGTGGCGATGCGGCTTTCGAGATTGGCGCGATAGCAAAGCGGCATGTCACCGGAAAATCCAACGCCGCCATCGGTCGGCTTGATGTCAGCCGCGCCGAGCGCGGTCAATTCGTTAACCAGCAAGGTCTCGAGCCCGCGCGGGCAAGTTGCAAAAAAGTTGTTCAAGACTGTTCCTCCGGGCTGCCCATGAACAGCCGATGATTACTGCAGGGATTACGGTCGCGCAAGGCTTCGACGAAATCCAGAAACTCGATGCGATGCCCGGCTTCGAGGGCTTTGGCGCGTTCACGCAAGGTGGACCAGCGCAAGTCGTCCGGAATCTGTTTGAAGCCGAATACCAGGATATTGCCGGGGCGGCCGGTTGCCAGCACCAGCACGCGATCGCCGAAGCTCTGTTCGATGCGTTGCAGATAGACATCGAAGCGTTTGTCGCTCCCCCACAGATTGGCGACCAGAACGCCTTCAGCCGTCAGCGCGGCGGCACACTGGTCGAAGAAGGTCTGCGACGACAGTGCCTCGGGCAGGCCGTGGCTGCCGAAGGCATCGAGCAGCAGTACGTCGGCGGTTTCAGGATGTTGCGCGATGTACTCGACGCCATCGGCCTCAATCACCTGCAGGCGCTCATCGTCCTCCGGCAACTCGAAATGGCTGCGGGCGATGCGGATCACCTGCGGGTTGATCTCGACCACGCGCTGGCGTATCTGCGGTAGATAGCGGTGCACGTACTTGGCGATGGAGCCGCCGCCCAGGCCCAGGCTCAACATGCTGGCGGCCTGCGGATAAAACAGCAGGAACAGCATAACGCCGCGTGAATAACGCAGCTCCAGCGCAGCCGGGTCTTTCACCTGCATCGCGCTTTGCACGGTATCGGAGCCCAGATGCAGGTAGCGAATGCCATCGCTTTCGCTGACATCGACGCTGCTGTCGTCGGAAAATTTACGGTGGATGCTGCGTGCGAGTTTGTGGCCGATACGGAACATGGTCAGATCGCCTCCTCTGCCGCATCGGTCAAGACCGCGGTGGGCTCTTCGGCAATCACGTTCAGAAACCTGCAATCCAGCTCCATCAGCAAGGTATCGACGCGTTTGACCTGCAAACGCACGCGGGTACCGGCCGGTGTTTCCGGCAGGCTGTGCACCTTGGTGATATAGGGCAGCGTGTCGAGCCGCACCAGATTCTCGCGCCAGACCGTGGCACTCACCTCCTCCAGCTTTTCCTGTATCAGGTACTGCAGGCACCAATAGCGCTCCATGCGCGTCTGGAATTCGTTATAAGCATTGTAGGCAAGATCAAACTGGCGCATGACGTCGGTCAACTCATGGGCTTTCTGCGCGCCTTCTGCCGTTTCGCTTTGCAGCAGCGCGATCAGTTGCCGCTGATTGACCAGATCGACCGCACGGCGCAGCGGCGAGGTGCACCAGGTGTATTGCGCCACGCCCAGCCCCTGATGCTGCTCGGGTTTGATCGTCATAAAGACCTTGCCGCCGTTCTGCGCACGGTAGATACCCGGTACCTGGCGCTCAGCCAGCAGACCGCCCCAATGACTGTTGGCTTCAATCATCAGCTCGGCAACCAGCTTGTCGAGCGGTGAACCGCGCTGTCGGTTGACGATACGGACGATACCGTCATCGACGTAGAAGTTGTAATCGATCTGCGGCGCACGGTTGGGGTCGTATTTGCCACGCGCCTTTTCGCGCGCTTCGGCCAGATCGAACAGGTATCGCAGCCGTGCCCAGTAGGCATGGCCGCTGTCGGCCTGCAGGGTGGTTTCGTTGAAATACGGCTCCAGCGTGTCGTGGCGCAGGTTGTCGGCAATATGAATCTGCTCCAGCCGGGTCTCGCGCCGCACAATGCTCAAATCCGCAGCGACTTCAAGATAAAGCGACAACGCCGGCCGCCACTCGCCCGCATTGAGACTGAAAGGCTCAATTGCGGCCTCCGGCAGCATAGTGATCTTGTGGCCCGGCATATAAATAGTGGAAAGCCGGTGCATGGCGATCCGGTCGAGGTCGCTGCCGGGTTCGACTACCGAGGCAGGCGCGGCAATGTGAATACCGACCAGCGTGTTGCCGTTTTCCAGCGTCCGTATGGAAAAAGCATCGTCGATTTCGGTCGTCGTGCTGTCGTCGATACTGAAGGCTGCAACATCGGCTTTCGGCAAATCCTCGCGCACGAGCGGCACATCGTAGGGCGGGAATTCGCTGCCCTTGGGAAAATATTCGCGCAGGAAGGCGCCCAGATGGTAATCGTGGTGAGAAGGAATCGCACCGCAATCCGCCAGCAATCGAATATGGTTGACGCCGGTTTCCGCTGCCGCCTGTTCCAGCGTCTTCCACTCCGGTGAGTTCTTGTCCGGTGCATAAAGCAGCGTCTCGACTTTATCGACAAACTCATCGGGCAGCACGTGCGCCTTCAATTGTTCTCCCCAGGCCGCCATCTTCTCGGCCACCTGGCGCTTGCGTTCCAGCGCTGCCAGCGCAGCCTTCAGCGTATCGACCGGTGCCGCCTTGTAGCGGCCCTTGCCCTTGCGGTAGAAATACACCGGCGCCGCATGCAGACGCAAAGCCACCGCCGCCGCCTCGTGAGCGGAGGGCTTGTGGCCATAATAATCGGCAGCCAGCTCCTCGAAGCCAAATTCCGGCTCGCCGCAGCATTCCCAGAGAAACTCGGTTTCCAGCCCGTCGGCTTCTGCCTGTGCCGCCTCCATGAAACCGGCAAGCGGCGCTTCAAAGCGCAACAACACATTGGCCGTCTTGATTTTTGAGCGTTTGCCGCTTTGCGATTCGACCTGCAGCGAGCCGGGATTCTCCGACATCACCGAGGCGATCTTGAAATGTCCATCTTCTTCGTAAAATACATTCATGATCTGTGCGGCGCAGTTGACGCGCCGCGTGCTAACCTTTATTTTCCATTTATGACAAACGCAGGCCAAATTATACAGGACGCCGGCCTGAGACCGACGGCAAACCGACTGGCCGTACTCGAAGCGCTGCTGCAAACCGACAACCCGCTCACGCATCAGGAATTGCTCGACACCCTCGCCCGAAGCCACGATTTCGACCGCGTCACGCTCTACCGCGTACTCGACTGGCTGCTGACGCACGATATCGTGCACAAGATCATGGGCGAAAACCGCGCCTGGCGATTCCAGCTCAACCGCAAGAATGCCAGCCACCACCATGCCCATTTCGAATGCAGCCGCTGCGGCAAGGTCTATTGCCTGGAAAACACAGCGCCCTCCGTTCCGCCGCTGCCGGCCGGATTCAGTGTGGAATCCATGGAACTGACGATTCGCGGACTATGCAAACAATGTCGCTCTGACAACATCGCGCATAAAAACACATGAGTTATGACAAACGCATCCCGGTCACGCTGCTGACCGGTTTTCTGGGCAGCGGCAAAACCACGCTGCTGGGCAAGCTGCTGAACCATCCGGACATGAAGGACACCGCCGTCGTCATCAACGAGCTGGGCGAAGCCGGGCTCGATCACATCCTTGCCCGCACGGTGGAAAGCCGGCACATCGCCGACAACACGGTGCTGCTCGAATCCGGCTGCCTCTGCTGCACGCTGACCAACGAAATGGCCGATACGCTGCGCGATCTGTTCTTCAAGCGCGCGCTGAACGCCATCCCGCAATTTACCCGGCTGGTGATCGAAACCACCGGCATGGCCGACCCCGGCCCCATCATGGCCAACCTGCTGAACGAGCCTGTCATCAATTCGACCTACCGACTCGATGCTGTCGTCGTCACCGTCGACAGCGTCTACGGTCTGCAACAACTCGAACAACAGGCTGAAGCCCGCAAGCAGGCGGCAGTTGCCGACGTGCTGCTGCTGACCAAGATCGACCTCGCAAGCCCCGAACAAGCGGTCGCGCTATCGGAACGGCTGGCGGCACTCAACCCCGGCGCGACGCAGCACCGCATCGTTCAGGGACATATCGACCCGATGGCCATCATCAATGTGGGATTGTTCGACCCGGAAAGCAAAAAAGCACAGCCGCAACGCTGGCTGCGCGAGGTAAAAAAGCCGGGCTTGCTGCAACGCGGCACACTACCGGCGGCAAAGACGCATGAAAACGACATCGCCAGCTTTACCGTGACGCTGCCGATGCCGCTAGCCTGGAGCAGACTGGAACCGGTGCTGCAAAAAATATGCGAAGACTACAGCGAACAGCTGCTGCGCATGAAAGGCATCATCCACGCCGCCGACCTGCCGGCGCCTGTCGCCATTCACGCCGTACACCGGACGTTCTACCCGCCCACCCTTCTCAAGGGCTGGCACGAAGAACCGCCGGTATCGAGAGTGGTGCTGATCGGCGAGGGGCTGGATGAGGAAGCTATCCGCAAGACTTTGATGCGGGTTTAAGCAAGGCGTTATTCGCCGTTATCGGCCCCCGTGTTGTCGCCGGCCCGGATGTAATAGATTTTCTTGCTACCCTGCTCGCAGCTGCCGACTTCGCGGCCATCGCTGGATTCGCCGGCGGGCACGATTTTCAGGGTATAGCTCTGCACGCCCTTGGATTCGATTTTTTTCGCGATCTCGTCCTTGAGTTCTTCACAAGGCTTGATTGCAGCTTGCGCATGGCTACTGAGTGCCAGCATGGTGAATATCAGTACGGCCTTTTTCATATTGGTTTTCCCCCTGACTTTGCCGGTAGCGGCGTAATTATCATACACCTTTGATCCGATACTCAAAGCGGCAGACTTTGCCAGGTTTTCTCCAATCGCTTGATCGAGACCGGGAACGGCGTCTTCAATTCCTGCGCGAACAATGAAACGCGCAGCTCCTCCAGCTGCCAGCGGAAATCGGCCAGCGCCGGCTCGATTTCGAGACCGGATTTGCGCCTTGCATCGATCCGCTCCTGCCAGCATTTCCATAGCTGCTGCACTGCCTCGGCATGGCGTGTATCGCGCTCGACCGCACCCGGGTATTTCTCCAGCCGAAGCTTGAGCGCCTTCAGGTAGCGCGGCAGATGTTGCAGGCGCTCCCAGGGCGTCAGCGTTAAAAAGCACGGCGGCAGCAACTGGCCCAGCTGCGTTTCCACCTCGCGCTTGATGCGCGACATTGCCGAGGGCAAGCCGCTTAACTTCTGTGTCAGCGCCTGATACTCGGCCGCAATCGCCTGCGCCAGCCGCGCGCTGGCTTCAACCACCGCCGGCAGCCGGGTTCTGGCGCGTTGCTTGAGCGCCATGAATTCGGCGTTAGTGCGCGGCAGCGGGTCTTCGCCGATGAAAGCGCGGTCGGCAATCGCCGTCAACATGTCCTCGCGCAACGCATCGGGAGAACACAGGTTGCGCAGCAGCAGCGCATACTGGTTGAATCCCGGCAGGCCTTTTTCCAGCTGCTTGATCTGCTCTTTCAGCTCCAGCCGCATCAGACGCCGCACGCCGGCGCGATGGGCAAAAAGCGCAGCGGCCTCAGTATCGAACAGCTTGACGGCAACGCTATCGTCATTGTCTTCCAGCGCCGGATAGCCTGTCAGTTGACGGTATTCTCCATTTGATTGCTGACGGTTGAAAGTGAGCGTCTTCGGCAGATCGCCGAAATCCCATTGCTTGAGACCGGCTTTCTCAATGCCGGGCGAAGCGCTTCTGAAGGTGAGCTGCGCCGCCTGACCGAGCTGTTGCCTGAGCGCATGCCAGTCTCGCCCCATGCCCAGCTCACGATTCTTTTCATCCACCACACGGAAATTCATGCGCAAGTGTTCTGGCAGTTCGACTTGCCAATCATCGACACCCACCCTAAGCCCGGTGCGCTGTTGTATGAAAGCTGCCAGCCTGACCAGCAAAGCGCCTTCCGGCTGCGGATGCGCTTCAAGGAAAGCGGTGACGAACTCCGGTACCGGCACGCAGACGCGGCGGAAGGTTTTGGGCAAGGCCTTGACCAGCCAGGTTACCTTGTCGCGGATCATGCCGGGCACCAGCCATTCCGCCACCGCCGCGTCGAGCTGATTCAGCCGCGCCAACGGGATGGTGGCCGTCACGCCGTCCAGCGGGTGGCCGGGCTCAAAGCGGTATTTGAGTTCGAGCTCGGTGCCGTCCAACCACATCTTTTCGGGGAACAGGTTTTCGGTCACTGCATCGGCGCCGTGGCGCATCAGATCCTGCCGTGTCAGGTAAAGCAGGTGCGGATTTTCTGCTTCCGCCTGCTTGCGCCAGCTCTCGAAGCTGGTGCCGTTATAGACATCCTGCCCCAAACGCTTGTCATAAAAAGCGAACAGCACATGTTCGTCGACCAGCACATCCTGCCTTCTGGCCTTGTGTTCGAGCTCTTCGATCTCGCCGATCAGCCGGCGGTTGGCGGCGAAGAACGGCGCCCGCGTGTCGAACTCCATATTGGCAAGCGCCTCGCGGATGAATATTTCACGCGACTCCTGCGGGTTGATCGGACCGTAATGCACGCGCCGCCGGGGCACGATGGTGAGGCCGTAAAGACTGACACGCTCCCAGGCGACAACCTGCGCTGTCTTGCGATCCCAGCGCGGGTCTGAGTAATGGCTCTCGGTCAGATCGCGCGCGCCGCCTTCCTTGGCGACCGGCTCGATCCAGTCCGGGTTGATGCCGGCGACACAACGCGCATAGAGCTTGCTGGTGTCCATCAATTCGGCCGCCATCACCCACTTCGGACGGGATTTCTTCAGTACCGAGCCGGGCGCGATACTGAAGCGTATGCCGCGCGCACCGAGCCAGGTTTCCGCCTCGCCATCCCTGAAACCGATGTTGCCCAGCAGACCGGCGAGCAAGGCACGATGAATCTGGTCATGGCCGGCTTCCTGCTCGTTGAGCCGGAAATCCATTTCCTCGGCGATTTCGACCAGCTGC
>DIVE01000037.1:10180-21323 GCA_002423265.1 Methylophilaceae bacterium UBA6140
CGCCTGCTCGTAAAAATCCCACAGTTTGAGAAAGCCGATGAAATCCGAATGCTCGTCGGCAAACTTGCGGTGCGCCTGGTCGGCAGCGTCTCTCTTGTCCATCGGCCGCTCGCGCGGGTCCTGAATCGCCAGCGCGCTGGCGATGACGAGAATCTCCTTCAGACAATTTTCGCGCTTTGCCGCCAGAATCATGCGTGCCATGCGCGGATCGAGCGGCAGGCGCGCCAGTTGCCTGCCGATCTCGGTGATCTGGCGCTGCTGATCGACCGCGCCCAACTCCTGCAACAGTTGATAGCCATCGTTGATCAGGCGCGAACTGGGTGCCTCAAGGAACGGGAAATCGGCGACATCGCCCAGACGCAGCGCCGCCATGCGCAGAATGACAGCGGCCAACGAGGAACGGAGAATTTCGGGGTCGGTGAATTCCGGCCGGTTGTTGAAATCCTCTTCCGAATAAAGCCGCACGCAGATACCGTTGGAAACACGGCCGCAACGGCCGGCGCGCTGGCGGGCGGCCGCCTGCGAAATCTTCTCGATCTGCAGCTGCTCGACCTTGGTGCGCGGGCTGTAGCGATTGACGCGGGCAAGCCCGGCGTCGATGACGTATTTGATGCCGGGAACGGTCAGCGAGGTCTCGGCTACATTGGTCGCCAGCACGATGCGCGTGCGGTCGGCACGGCGGAAGATTTTCTGCTGGTCTTCAATCGAAAGCCTGGCGAACAACGGCAGCACTTCGACATGGCGCAGCTTGGCGGAGCGCCCCTGGTACTTGCGCAGGTGGTCGGCCACATCGCGTATCTCGCGCTCGCCCGGCAAAAACACCAGAATATCGCCGTCGCCCAGCCGCAACAGATCGTCGGCCGCATCGAGAATCGCCTCCTCGATCGCCTCTTCCTCCTCGTCTTCCTGCAGCCAGCGCGCCTCGACGCGGGCCTTTCTTTTCACGCCCATGAGATCCTGTCCAAGAATCTCGAGATCGTCCTCATCTTCTTGAACATCCACCTCTTTGGCCATGAAACCGGGTTTGCCCAAAGGCCGATAGCGGATCTCGACCGGATAGGTACGGCCGGAAACCTCGATCACCGGTGCATCGTTGAAGTGCCGGGAAAAACGCTCGGCGTCGATGGTGGCGGAGGTGACGATCACCTTGAGCTCGGGGCGCTTCGGTAGCAGCTGCTTGAGATACCCCAGGAGAAAGTCGATGTTGAGGCTGCGCTCGTGCGCCTCGTCGATGATGATGGTGTCGTAGGCGTTGAGAAAACGATCGCCCTGCGTCTCGGCCAGCAGAATGCCGTCAGTCATCAGCTTGATGTAACTGCTGTGCGAGATTTTGTCGTTGAAACGCACCTTGTAACCGACTACTTCGCCCAGCGGAGAACCCAGCTCCTGCGCGATGCGCGATGCGACCGAGCGGGCGGCGATGCGCCGCGGCTGCGTATGGCCGATCATGCCGCTGGCGCCACGGCCCAGTTCGAGACATATCTTGGGCAATTGCGTAGTCTTGCCGGAACCGGTCTCGCCGCAGACGATCACCACCTGGTGGTCGCGGATCGCCCCGGCAATCTCGGCGCGCTTGCCGCTGACCGGCAGCTCTTCCGGATAGGCAGGCACCGGCAAAGCCGATTTTCTCTCCTGCAGCCGTGAACAGGATTCGCGGACCCGGGCCGCGATATCGCGCAGACTGTGCTCCACCGGCTTGCCCTGCTCGATCAGACCACGCGCCTGCTGCAGCCGCCTGCGCAGCACATGACGATCCGCCAGCATGCAGGCTGAGAGCTGCGATTCCAGCTGTCTGAGCAGATTTTGCGCTGTAGACGTGGCTTGCGTGGAGGGAGAAGATGGGGAAGGTTTGCTGTTCATCACAGGCGCGATTTTAGCATGTACGTTACGGCAGCTCCCGGGTTGCGACGGTCCGCGCGCTTGCAAAGGAAAACCGTATGGATTGCCGCGGGCTGCGCCCTCGCAAAGACGAGCTTGAGGTAAACCAGGGTTACCCTGTGGTCAGAACTTGCTCCATTCCTGCCAGTGATTCACTAGGTGGCGCGCTTCCATCACCACTTCGCTGGCGGTCAGCCCGACCGGGCCCAACCCCTGCGACACCAGCATATCGGCAGCCGCGCCGTGCAGATGCACGCCAAGCAGGACCGCCTGTTCGGCAGAAAGCCCTTGGGCAACGAAAGCCGCAATCATGCCGGCCAGCGCATCGCCCATACCGGCGCTGGCAAGCCCGGGGTTGCCGCTGTGATTGATCCACCAGCGGCCATCGGGCGCAGCGATGACGCTGCCGCAGCCCTTGAGCACGGTGATCGCCCGATAATCCTGCGCGATGTTCAGCGCAGCGGCGATTCGATCCTGCTGCACCTCATTCACGCTGACACCCAGCATGCGGGCCGCCTCGCCCGGGTGCGGCGTGACGATGCTGACAGCTTCTCGTCCGGCACAGCGTTTTTTCAGCGCGTCTTTTTTCTGCGGATCAGCGGCGGCCAGCAGATTGAGCGCATCGGCATCCAATATCAGCGTTGCCGGGTTGCTGATTGCGTTTGCCAACAGAGCGGCAGCCGTATCGCCGCAACCTATGCCCGGCCCGATCACCAGGCAGTCCAGAGCGACAAGCGCAGCCACACTGTCTGCATCGCGCAGCATCAGCTCCGGCATCATGACATCAAAAGCGGGTGCATCCGGCGCCAGCAATCCGGCATAGACCCGTCCGGCGCCCAGCAACAGTGCGGCTCTGGCCGCCAGTATTGCCGCGCCGCACATCTGCGTGGCGCCACCGATCACACCGACATTGCCGTAGCTGCCCTTGTTGGAATTCCTGCGGCGCGGTTGCAGCCAGCGGCTGACATCCTCCTGTTCCAGCAGATACCCGGCCGGCGCCTCCACGTTGGTCGTGCCCAACATGTCGAGCACCACCGTTCCCGCATGGTCCGGGCCATCCAGCGTGAAGAGGCCGGGCTTGAGGCCGAGGAAAGTCATGGTCCAACCGGCTTTGACGGCACAACCCATCACCCTGCCGCTGTCAGCGGACAGTCCGCTCGGTATGTCGATTGCCAGCACCTTGCTGCCGAGACGATTGATCTGCTCGACCAGTTCTGCAGGGCGGCCGCTGAGCGGCTTGCCGAGTCCGATGCCGAACAAGCCGTCGATCACCATATCCCACTCGCCGGCCGGGATGTCGGCCAGCAACTCGCCGCCTGATTGCTGCCAGCACCGGCAGGCAGCAGCTGCATCGGCAGGCAGCTTGTCGATATCGCCGCAGAACACCAGCGCGACGCGGTAAATATCCTGCAACAGCCTGGCTGCAACAAAAGCATCACCGCCATTGTTGCCCGGACCGGCAACCAGCAGGACCGACGACTGCACGTCGGGCAGCAAGGTCTGCACATAGTTGGCAATGGCCCGGCCCGCGCGTTCCATCAGCGGCTGGCCAGCGTGCGCCTGCTCCAGTTGGCGGAGATCAGCGGCAAGATAAAGCGGGGTGTGAAATTTCATCTGGTCTGGCTTCATACGGGTTCATACGGGTTCAAGAAATCTGGCGCGCAACTCCTCCAGATTGAGTTCATGCAGAATCTGCTCCAGCCTTTGCCGGGCGTTCTTGCGCGGGTTGTTGTTGTAGCGGGCGATCATCAGCTCGTTCTTCATCGAGTGCTCCCAGCCCACCAGCTCGGTGACCGTCACCTGATAGCCGTGCGCCTCCAGTTGCAGGCAGCGCAGCACATTGGTGATCTGGCTGCCGAATTCGCGCGTGTGAATCGGATGGCGCCAGATTTCGGACAACGGCGTCTTTCCGAACGACTCGTTCTTGTGGCGCCGCAGCACTTCGGCCACCTCAGCCTGGCAGCAAGGCACCAGCACCATGAATTTCGCCTGCTTCTGCAAACCGAAACGGATGGCGTCATCAGTGGCGGTATTGCAGGCATGCAAGGCAGTGACGATATCGACACGCTGCGGCAAATCCTGCGAGCTGATCGACTCCTCCACGCTCAAATGCATGAACTGCATGCGGGCAAACCCCAACTGCTGTGCTAGCTCGCGCGACTTCTGCACCAGCTCGGCACGCGTCTCGATGCCGATGATACGACCGCTCTGACGCTGCTTCATGAAAAGATCGTAGAGGATAAAACCGAGGTAGGACTTGCCGGCGCCGTGATCCACCAGCACAGCCTCGGGATTCTCCGCCATCACCTCTTCCAGCAAAGGCTCGATGAAATGATAGAGATGATAGACCTGCTTCAGTTTGCGGCGGCTATCCTGATTGAGCTTGCCGTCGCGCGTCAGGATATGCAGCGCCTTCAACAGCTCGATCGACTGGTTGGGCTTGATTTCCGGAATAAGTGTCATGGCGTTAGTTTAACCGAGGCCTGCCCGCCTCGCACGATGTTAGAATGCGGCATACAGCCACTACATGACGATTTTGGTTTTGAAGAAAGCGATCCAAGGGTGTTTCCTCTTCAAAATCAAAAATGGCAAGAAGGCGAGCCGCTGACAGTGCTAATAGCACGGCAAGGCGATGCCGACATAGCAAGTTTTGATTTTCAAGAGGAAAACAATGGCGATTCAGTGGTATCCGGGCCACATGACCCAAGCCCGCAAGAAAGCGGCCGAAACCATGGAGTTCATCGACGTGGTGATCGAGGTGCTGGACGCACGCGTGCCGGAGGCGAGCCATAACCCGATGATCGAGGAAATGCGCTTGTTCCGCCAGCGGCCGAATCTGAAGATACTGAACAAGGCCGATCTGGCCGATCCGGATGCGACACAAGCCTGGTTGCATTATTTCAACCAGCAGGAGGGTGTCAGGGCGGTTGCGCTGTCGTGCAAGAAACCGGGCGATGCCAAAAAAATCCCGGGGCTTTGTCAACAACTGGCGCCGCATCGCGGGACCCATTTGAAGCCTTTGCGCATGATGATCATGGGCATTCCCAACGTCGGCAAATCAACACTGATGAACGCACTGCTCAACCGCAGGATTGCCAAGGTCGGCGACGAGCCGGCGGTGACCAAATCGCAACAGCGTTTCGACCTGAGCGAGACCATGAGCATTACCGATACGCCGGGCATGATGTGGCCGAAGATCGCCTATGAATCGGATGGTTACATGCTGGCAGCGAGCCATGCCATCGGCCGCAACGCGGTGATCGACGAGGATGTGGCGCTGTTTCTGGCGGAGATATTGCTCGAACGCTACCCCGCCCTGCTCAATGCCCGCTACAAGATCGATTGCGGCAGCATGGACAATGTCGACCTGTTGGAAGCGGTCGCCAAACGGCGCGGCTACCGGCTCAAGGGCGGCGAATTCGACATGGAAAAAACTGCGATGGCGTTTCTGGTTGATTACCGTAGCGGCGCGCTCGGCCGCATCAGTCTGGAGACGCCGGAATCGCGCCAGCACATGATAGCGCGCGTGGCGCGACAGCTCGAAGCCGAGAACGAAGCGCCGGCCACCGATTATCTGGATTAATCAGTCTCGATTGATCTCCGGTACGACAATATCTTGAAAACCACAGGATTCCGGATAACCGCTTCGCAGTTTCCGGAATGACATCAGAGTTTAAGAAAGCGCTGATTTATTCGGTTTTGTCGTTCCGGCGCAGGCCGGAACCCAGTTAAATAAATACCGGCTTGCCCGGCATGACGAATAAATCAGTGCTTTCTTAACACCCCCAGCGAAGGGCGGCGGTATGCACCGGACTATCCCAGTGCTGTTTGATCTCGTCGTCCAGCACGCACACCGTCACTGAAGCACCGGCCATGTCCAGCGCGGTGGTGTAGTTGCCGACCAGCGAACGGACGACGCTGAGGCCGTGCGCCGCAAGCAGTTTTGCCGCACTGTGGTAGAGCAGGTAAAGCTGCATGGAAGGCGTTGCGCCAAACCCGTTGATCATCAGCAATACTTCGCTGCCCGCAGCCGGTTTCAGGTCTTGCAGAATCGGGTTGACCAGATCGGCGACAATCTCGTCGGCAGTACGCAGGCCTCCCGTCTGCGCCCCGGTTCACCATGAATGCCGACCCCCATTTCCAGCTCGCTGTCGCCGATATCGAAAGTCGGTCTGCCCGCTGCCGGTACGGTACAGCTGGTCAGCGCCACCCCCATGGAAGCCGTGCGCTGGTTGACTTTGTCGCCGAGCGCCTTGCAGGCGGCAAGGTCGGCACCGGCCTCGGCCAGGCTGCCGACACATTTCTCGACGAGAACGGTGCCGGCGACGCCGCGACGACCGGTGGTCCAGGTCGAGTTTTCCACGGCAACGTCGTCGCTGGTCAAAACGGTCGCGCTCTCGAACGGCAGCATTTCGGCCGCCATTTCAAAATTCATCACATCGCCGGCGTAATTCTTGACGATGAACAGCACGCCCTTGCCGGATTCCACAGCTTCTGCGGCAGCCAGCATCTGGTCCGGCGTCGGCGAGGTGAAGACGTGACCAGGACAGGCCGCATCGAGCATGCCGCGGCCGATAAACCCGGTATGCAGCGGCTCGTGACCGGAGCCGCCACCGGAAATCAACGCAACCTTGTTGCCGGCTTTTTTTGCCCGTGTCAGGTAATGCGGGTCGAGCTGCAGACTGACCAGATCGCGATGCGCGGCAGCAAAACCGGAAAGACTCTCGGTCAGCAGGTTTTCGACATCATTAACGAATATTTTCATGGTGTTCTCCTTATTCCTTGCGGTTTTCGAGCATCCGGCAAACCGCGCAGATCATGACTTGCGTGCTCTTGGCGCCTGCGTCGATATGGCCGATGGCACGCTCGCCGAGAAAGGCGGCGCGCCCCTTGGTAGCCACCAGATCGCGTGTAGACAGCATGCCGGCCTCGGCGCTGGCCTCTATGGCGGCGAGCAGTTCCGGCATCGCAGCATTTCCTCCGGCCTTGCGGCTGAAAGTATCGGCCACCGGGATCAGCACATCGAGCATGGTTTTTTCGCCGAGACCAGCCTTGCCGCGCTGCTTGATCGATTCGACGCCGGCGGCAAATGCGGCGGCAACAGCGGCACTACCCTCACTTCCCTGCGTCTTTATGCTGGCCGCCATCGCCATGAAAAAGCTGGCAAACAGCGGGCCGGAAGCGCCGCCTATGGTCGAAAGCAATTTCATCCCCATCTTCTGCAGGGCAGTATCCGGCGCAAGCGGCAACAACTCTTCGCGCATGGCGGCAAGCGTCGACAGTCCGCGCTTGAGGTTGACGAAATGGTCGCCGTCGCCGATAGCGCGATCGAGCGATTCGATCTCGGATTCATGGGCAAGAACGGCGGCGTGGACAGCGTCCGTAATCAATACAGTTTTCATGACAGACCGGGGTTAGTTTAAATGGCTTTATTTTGCCGCTTCTGGCGGTGGCGCTTCAATCGTTTTTTACATACATGGCGGGGCGATGCTTTTTATAAAATTTCTCAAAATCGGCCGCACTCAGCGGGCGGCTGAAATGATAGCCCTGCAATTCGTCGCAATCGCTGCGCCGCAAAAAATCCATCTGCTCCTGCGTCTCTACCCCTTCAGCGATGGTTTTCATGCCCAGACTCTTTGCCAGCGTAATGATGGACTGCACGATCGCCCGGTCATCGACGTCTATCATGATATCGCGCACGAAAGACTGATCGATTTTCACTTTGTATGCCTTGAAGCGTTTGAGATAACTGAGCGAGGAATAACCGGTGCCGAAATCGTCGATCGACATCTGTACACCAAGGCCGGCCAGTTTGTCCATTATCTCAATCGCCGCCAGCGGGTCGTCCATGGAGACGCTTTCTGTCAGCTCCAGCTCCAGAAATTCGGCGGGCAATTCTTCATCGTCCAGTAGCTGCGAGATCAGATCCGGCAGATGCGGGTGACGAAACTGCACCGCAGAGAGATTGACTGCAAGCTTGAGCGCAGGCATTCCCTGCTTGTGCCACTGTTGCAACTGCCTGATCGTGTGCTGCAGAACCCACTCGCCTATCTTCAGGATATCGCCGGTATCTTCAGCCAGCGGGATGAACTCGGCCGGAGATACCGGCCCGAAATCCGGATGCTTCCAACGCAACAGCACTTCGGCGCCTATGATGCTGCCGTCGCGTACCGAAAGCTGCGGCTGGAAGTTCAACGCAAGCTGGTTCAGTTCAATCGCCTGATGCAGGGCGGCGGTCAATTGCATCACGCGCAAGGTGTCTTCCTGCATCTTCATCGTAAAGAAATGATAGTTGTTGCGGCCCGAGCGTTTGGCGCGATACATGGCGATATCGGCGGATTTCAGCAAGTCGTCGAAGTTTTTGCCGTCATCCGGGAAAACCGCAATACCGATGGAAGAGGTAATGGTGATTTCGTGGTGATCGATATGATAGGGCTCGGACACGGCCGCCATCAGCTTCTTCGCCACCCGGGCTGCGCCCTCTTCGCTGGTGTCCAGCAACAGAATGACGAACTCGTCGCCGCCCAGCCGCGATACCGTATCCTGCTCGCGCACCACTGCTTGCAAGCGCTTGGAGACCTGAATAAGCAACTCATCGCCGGTACCGTGCCCGAGCGAATCATTGACGTTCTTGAAACGGTCCAGATCGAAGAACATGACGCTCAGATTCTGACGGTTGCGCTGGGCGATGTTGATGGCCTGATTGACGCGATCGGTCAGCAGGGTGCGGTTGGGCAGATTGGTCAGCACATCGTATTGGGCCAGGTAGCGAATACGCGCCTCGGCATTTTTCTGATCGGAAATATTGCGCCAGGTGCTGTAGAACACCTGCCTGCCCTTGAGCATGATCGCCACCATGGTCACTTCCAGCGGGATATCAGCCGTCCCGGAGCGCCTGTGCATCCACTCAAAACGGCATCGCCCCTTATCCTTGGTGACATCCAGCATTTCCTGCATTTTTTCTTCACTGCTCACCCCGTCCGGCTGAAAATCCGGTGCGAACGCCCAGGGCCTGGCATGCAGTATTTCTGCCGAACTGCCGCCGATCAGATCAATCGCAGCCGGATTGCATTCGATGATCTCTTCGCGGTCGATAATCAGCAAGCCATCCGGGCTTTGATCGAACAACAGGTGAAATTTGGATTCACTCTCCATCAGCAGGGCTTCGGCGATGCTGCGGGAACTCTCCTTGTCGAAATTGTCGAGCGCAAAGCCGATATCGACGGCCATCTCCACCAGCAAACCCTTGGCGTCTTCATCAAAGGCATTTTTTTCAGACGCATAGATATTGAGCGTACCGGCCACTACGCTGCCGCGGGTGATCGGAATGGCGGCAGAAGATCCCCACATACCTGCACTTTTCTGCGCCCAGGGCGCCAATATCATGTCCGCCGAATAATCCTGGCACCAGTAGGGCTGGTTCTGCCGAATAGCAACACCGGTAGGCCCGTTGCCGTATGGGCTGGCGGCGTCGCAGGAAATCTGGATGTTGTCGAGATAGCCGATATCGTCACCGAAGCTGGCAACCGGCTCGATCATGGAGGTTTCGGCATTGATCATGCCGATCCAGGCCATGCGCATACCGCCTTCGGTCACGGCGGTCTCGCAGATTTTGTCGTACAGAGCCTGCTCGGAAGTGAGCCTGACTATTGATTGGTTGCATTGCGACAGCACCGAATAGAGCCGGCTCAGTCGCTGGATTCTGGCTTCGTCAACCTTGTGCCGGGTGATGTCCTGCGCAGTGGCGAAAAGATAGCGTACCGAGCCGTCCTGATTACGGATGCATTTGGTATCGACCACGGCGACAATCTCGCTGCCATCCTTGCGGAAAAAACGCTTTTCCATCACATAGCCGTCGGAGCTGCCATCGAGAATACGGCTGAACTCCCTGACATCGGCCTCAATATCATCCGGGTGGGTGAATTCGAGACAACTTCTACCCATCAGTTCCTCACGGCTGTAACCGATGATTTCGCACAAATAATCGTTGAAATTTTCCAGTTTCTTGCTGTCAGGCGAAATCACCGCCATGCCGACAAAAGGCATGTCGAAAAAGTGCTGCAGCAGTTTTTCCGATTCGCTTTTATGCGCCAGCGCCAGCAGGCTTTGCATTCTACTCTGCTGGCGCCAGACGAGCAGAAGCGTCATGCTGATGGCGATAATGAAAACAAAGGCAATGCCGCTGACCAGCAGGGTCATGTTCCACAGCGGCGTCAGCACCTCAGCGTGATTGATCTTGGTCACGATGCGCCAATCCGTAGCGGTAACCGGATGATAGGCCGCCAACACCTTTTGCCCCATGTAATCGATGCCGCGCGTCATTCCCGGCTTGTTGTCACGCACGGCAACAGCGGTCGGCAGTTGCCGGTTATCCACCGGCAGCCTCATCGCCAGTGCCGTGCCCTTTGTGTGTTGCAGCTCGCTAAGATAAAGAACCTCGCCGTTCACCTGCCTGACCAGCATACCTTCGGCCGTGTCACTGAGGCCGGGCCAGGTGCTGGTTACAGGATACAGCACCGTCTCCGGCGAAGTGCGTAATATCACGGCCGCCACAATGTCATCCTGCCCGGGAACAACGCTGCTGACCGGCACTACCCAGTCCAGATAGATACGCTGACTTGAGGTCATGTAAAGATTAGTGCGCGCGATTTTTCCGCTGACCAGGGCGGCTCTGACCGCTTCAAGGGTTTCAGATTCCAGCTCGGTTTCATCGCCATCGGCGACCAGCAGATCGAGTTGCCCGTCTAGCAGCAAAAGCGCGCTGTAATGATAATTAACCCGCAGATTCTGCAGCTTTCCAACAACGTATTCACGATGCCAACCTGTGGCATCGTCTGCCGCGGCCAAGCGGTCGACGGAGCGGACGAACTGGGTATTGCGCGCGCCGAGCACTGCGGCATCCGACTCCCGCTCATGCATCCACCTTTCAATCTGCTCGGATTTCAGTCTGGCGACAATCGCAAGGCTTTCCAGAGCCTCCCGCTCCACTTGCGGCCCGTGAATCTTGGTAATTGCAAAGCCGAGCAGCGGCACAGTCAGCGTGAGTGCGATGAAGAGGCCGATAATGGGAATGGTTCTGACCGGCCTGGCGTCGGGCAAAGCGCTTTTTTCATCCGTATTGCTGCGCTGCGCGCTAAGCAGCAGGTAAAGCAGACCGCTGGTAACCAGAACGAACAGCAGGCCTTTCAACAGCTCCAGTCTGGCCAGATGATAAGGGTCCTGCGCAGTGAAAGTGACCAAATAGGTAGACGCAAGAATCCACGAC
>DIVE01000041.1 GCA_002423265.1 Methylophilaceae bacterium UBA6140
CTGACGCTGGCGTTTGGCTATTACAAGAAAAAAAGAGGCAGGGGCCTATAGCCACGCAATACGGGCGATCATGACGGTCGGGGCGTCAGCCGCATGACCCTGTCGATCGCCAGTCGCGCCAGCGCAAAGGCGCGCTGCTCCAGCATGGCCTGACGTTCCCCCTCGTCAAATGGCAGATACCGGTTGCCGTGCGTCAGCGAGAATCTGACCGAACTCTCAACATTGCTGTAGGCAATCATCATGTCGAGCAGCTTGTCTTCGTAAGTCAAATACAATGTGTGCATGGTGCTTCAGTCCTGAGCGTTTTTTGTTCAAAGCCGATGCCCAATCATCGCTTTTTATCGCTGTTATTGCCAATAGAAATTTTTTGCGTCGCCTATTTGCACTGATGATGTGCAATGCACTCAATGGCGCACCAAGTCTGTGCAGTCATCTGCCAGGTACTGTGTCAATTCCCATTAAAAACATGATATTGCGCGATTGGCGCGGTTTTTGCTCTTATCCGGCACAGATAAAATTCCGGAGGAGATGCAACAAAATGGAAGCATTGCAATCAGCAGGGGATGTGTTATTCGTATTGCTCGGCGCCATCATGGTGCTGGCGATGCACGCCGGTTTCGCTTTTCTTGAAGTCGGTACCGTGCGCAAAAAGAACCAGGTCAACGCTCTGGTCAAGATCATGGTGGATTTTTCGATGTCCACCATCGCGTATTTTTTCATTGGCTACAGCATCGCCTATGGTGTTGGTTTTTTGCAGGGGGCTGAGGCGCTGTCGGCGAAGAACGGTTACGACCTGGTCAAGTTTTTCTTTCTTCTGACCTTTGCTGCGGCGATTCCGGCCATCGTTTCCGGCGGTATTGCCGAGCGCGCCAAATTCAACCCGCAACTGGCGGCCACGTTTGCGCTAGTCGGTTTGGTCTATCCGTTTTTCGAGGGCATCGTCTGGAACGGCAACCTTGGTGTGCAGGCATGGATTGAAGCCAGCTTCGGCGCGCCGTTCCATGATTTTGCCGGTTCTATCGTGGTGCATGCCATGGGTGGCTGGATTGCGCTGGCAGCGGTGGTGCTGCTGGGCGCGCGCATGGGTCGCTACAGCAAGGATGGCAGGCTACATGCCTTCCCGCCCTCGAATATTCCTTTCCTGGCGTTGGGCGCATGGATTCTGACGGTCGGCTGGTTCGGCTTTAATGTGATGTCGGCGCAGGCGATCGAGGGTATCACCGGTCTGGTCGCCGTCAATTCTCTGATGGCGATGGTGGGCGGTACGCTGGCCGCGCTGATCATGGGCAAAAACGACCCCGGCTTCGTGCATAACGGCCCGCTTGCCGGTCTGGTGGCGGTATGCGCCGGTTCCGATCTGATGCATCCGCTCGGTGCGCTGACGACCGGTCTGGTCGCAGGCGGCCTGTTCGTCTGGACATTTACCTTGACCCAGAACCGCTGGAAGATCGACGATGTGCTCGGCGTCTGGCCGTTGCACGGGCTCTGCGGCGCATGGGGCGGGATCGCGGCCGGCATTTTCGGCACGGCTGCGCTGGGCGGTATGGGAGGCGTCACATTTGCCGCTCAACTGGCCGGTACCTTGATGGGTGTCAGCGTCGCGTTGATCGGCGGTTTTATCGTCTATGGTGCGCTGAAAGCGGCCGTCGGCATCCGCATGAGCCAGGAGGATGAATACCAGGGCGCCGATCTTGCGATCCACAAGATTTCGGCTACGCCTTCCAGCAACGCCAGCGGCGACGAATAACGCGCTGATTTTTTGAAATTGCCGGGTGCAGGTGTATACCAGCATCTGGCTTTTGTCTGCGTAACCCATCTGGCCTTGCATGCTAGAATTCCGCATGGCCAATTTTCATGTTCTGATCCCCGCCGCCGGTTCCGGCAGCCGCATGGGCAGCGATGTTCCAAAGCAGTATCTGCAGTTGCTCGGTCTCCCTCTGATCGCTCATTGTATTGACACTTTCATTCAAAATCCGCGTATTGCAGGCGTGCATGTGGTGATAAGCGCGGATGATGGCGATTGGCAAAGGCAGCCGATCAGCGCCGACCCCGGGCTTTTTGTGCACCCTTGCGGCGGAGAGACACGCGCAGCCAGTGTATTGAACGGGCTGGCGGCGATGAAGGATGTTGCCGACGATGACTGGGTGCTGGTGCATGACGCTGCGCGTCCGGGACTGACGCAGGCTTTGCTCGACCGTTTGCTCGATGCTGTGCAGGATGATGCCGTCGGCGGCTTGCTGGCGATTCCGCTGGCGGATACCCTGAAGCGTGCGGACAGCACACAGCGGGTTGCGGCGACCGAGCCGAGAGCGGGGCTCTGGCAGGCGCAGACGCCGCAGATGTTCCGCTACGGATTGCTGAAAAAGGCTTTGCAGAATGCCGGTGCGGCACCGACCGATGAAGCGCAGGCAGTTGAGGCGCTGGGATTGAAACCCAAGCTGGTGCCGGGCGAATTGCGCAATCTGAAGATTACCTATCCGCAAGATCTGGCGCTGGCGGAGGCGATATTGCGGGCAGACCGAAACAAGAAGGAGGAAGGCAGATGATCAGAATCGGACATGGGTTTGACGTACACCGGCTGGTGGCGGGGCGTCGCTGTATTATCGGCGGTGTCGATATCCCGCATGACAAGGGGCTGGACGGTCACTCCGATGCCGATGTGCTGCTGCATGCGGTGAGCGATGCGCTATTGGGTGCGGCGGCGTTGGGTGATATCGGCAAGCATTTTCCGGATACGGACGAACGTTATAAAGGGATTGATTCGCGCGAGTTGTTGCGCCAGGTCAAGGCTTTGCTGCATGCCAGGCATTTTGAAATCGTCAATATTGACGTCACCATCATGGCCGAGGCGCCCAAACTTTCGCCATACACCGAGCAGATGTGCTGCAATATCGCAACGGATTGCGACATTCTGCGCGATTATGTGAACGTGAAGGCGACCACGACAGAAAAGCTGGGTTTCACCGGGCGCGGCGAAGGGATTGCCGCCGAGGCGGTGTGCCTGATCCAGCGTTACCAGATCTGACGGGCGTTGTTGGTATTCCAGATCAGCCGGCTTTCAGCAGCACAATCACCGCGCCGCTGCCGCCGTCTTCGCGTCTGGCCTGGGCATAGGCGATCACTTCATCCTTCTGCATCAGCCAGCTGCGTAATTTGTTTTTGAGCACCGGTTCCCGGTTTCTCGACCCCAACCCCTTGCCGTGCACGATGCGGACGCAGCGGATGCCGCGTTTTTTGCATTCGGCCAGAAACTCGGCGACATAGACGCGCGCTTCGTCGGATACCAGACCGTGCAGGTCGATCGCTGCCTGTACCACCCAATGGCCCCGCCGCAGCTTGCTGAGGATGTCGGGCGCATGGCCTTCGCGCAAATAGAGCAGCTCCTCGCCGCTTTCCAGTTCGTGGGCCGGGATGTAGTCGTCACTGAGTGAATCGATCAGCGCCTGGCGCTCGTCGCGCAGCAATTGTCTGGGGGTGGGGCGGGGTTTGGGGGCAGGGTGATGCAGGCGCGACGAACTTAGCGGCTTGGCATCCTTCACCGCCTTGCGGAAAAGCTCAAGATCGTCGTCATCGCTGGTCATGGGTCGAAAATCTTTCACCACGAAGCACACGAAGGTGATGGAGACAACCATAAACTCCGTGCGCCTTGCGCGGTGACATCGTTATTTCAGCTGGTCAAGATAACGCTCGGCATCGAGCGCGGCCATGCAGCCGGTACCCGCGCTGGTGACGGCCTGACGGTAGATGTGATCCTGCACGTCGCCGGCCGCAAATACGCCGGGAATGCTGGTGGCGGTGAAATTGCCTTCGCGACCGGCCTTGGTGACGATATAGCCGCCTTCCATTTCCAGCTGGCCTTCAAAAATGTCGGTGTTCGGCTTGTGGCCGATGGCGATGAAAACGCCTTTCAGCGCGATGTCTTTGGTAGTGCCGCTGTTGACATCCTTGATGCGCATGCCGGTGACGCCGCTGTCGTCGCCCAATACTTCGTCCAGCGTATGGAAAGTCTGTAACTCGATCTTGCCTTCGGCGACACGTGCCATCAGCTTGTCGACCAGAATCGCCTCGGCCTTGAACTTGTCGCGGCGATGCACCAAAGTCACCTTGCTGGCAATGTTGGCGAGGTAGAGCGCTTCTTCCACAGCAGTATTGCCGCCGCCGATGACGGCGACTTCCTGGTTGCGGTAGAAGAATCCGTCACAAGTAGCGCAGGCGGAAACACCCTTGCCGGCGAACTTTTCTTCCGAAGGCAGGCCGAGATATTTGGCCGAGGCGCCGGTCGCGATGATCAGCGCATCGCAGGTGTACTCGCCGCTATCGCCCACCAGCCGGATCGGCTTCTCCTTCAGGTGCGCGGTATGGATATGATCGAAAATCATCTCGGTGTTGAAGCGTTCCGCGTGTTGCTGAAAACGCGCCATCAACTCCGGGCCCATGACGCCGTTGGCATCGGCAGGCCAGTTATCGACTTCGGTCGTCGTCATCAACTGGCCGCCCTGGGCGATGCCGGTCACCAACACCGGTTTCAGATTGGCGCGCGCAGCGTAGACCGCGGCAGTGTAACCGGCCGGGCCGGAGCCCAGAATCAACAGATGGGCGTGTTTGGTAGACATGACTTGAATCAACTCCTGAAAAATTTTTACGACAAAGATTTTTTTACCTGAAAGAACCTTTTACCACGGAAAACACCGAGACTGAAAAGCAGTCTTCGTGAACTCTGTGTGCTCTGTGGTGAATGCTGTTATGTTATTTCTCCAGCAGATTGCCTGGCATCCACGCGGCTTTCTGGCTCCGGCCGCGCTTCGCGCTAATTAAACGGAAACAAAAATGTCGTCATTCCGGG
>DIVE01000003.1:0-5578 GCA_002423265.1 Methylophilaceae bacterium UBA6140
AGATCACGCGCATCCTCAACCATCTGCTGAACGTCACGACCTTCGCGATGGACGTCGGCGCGCTCACCCCGCCGCTGTGGGGGTTCGAGCAGCGCGAGCTGCTGATGGAATATTACGAGCAGGTGAGTGGCTCGCGCATGCATGCGGCCTACTTCCGGCCGGGCGGCGTCCACCAGGACCTGCCGGCGGGCATGCTCGATTCGATGGATGGATGGATCAAGCAGTTCTATCCGTTCATGAAGGACGTCGAGAGCCTGCTGAACGAGAACCGCATCTTCCGTCAGCGTACCGTCGACATCGGCGTGGTTTCGGCCGAGCAGGCGCTCGACTGGGGCTTCTCCGGGCCGCTGATCCGCGCTTCCGGCCTGCCGTGGGACCTGCGCAAGTCGCAGCCCTACGACGTCTACGACCGCATGGATTTCGACATCCCGGTCGGCAAGACCGGCGACTGCTATGCGCGCTACCTCGTGCGCATCGAGGAAATGTACCAGAGCGCCCGCATCATGGAGCAGTGCATCGCAGCACTTCGCAAGGTCGGCGGGCCGGTGCGGGTCGACGACCGCAAGATTTCGCCGCCACGCCGCGGCGAGATGAAGGGCTCGATGGAAGCGCTGATCCATCACTTCAAGCTCTACACCGAGGGCTACAAGGTGCCCGCCGGCGAGACCTACACGGCGGTCGAGGCGCCCAAGGGCGAGTTCGGCGTGTACCTGGTGTCCGATGGCACCAACAAGCCGTACCGCTGCAAGATCCGCGCTCCCGGATTCCCGCACCTGCAGGCGCTCGAAATGATGACCAAGGGACACCAGCTCGCCGACATGTCGGCGAACATCGGCTCGCTCGACATCGTGTTCGGCGAGATCGACCGCTAGGAGACGATGCGATGGCGATGATCACCGCCGACCCGAAGGATGTCCCGCAGGTCGCGAGCTTCTCCTTCACGCCCGAGTACATGGCAAAGGTCGAGGAACAGATTGCCCATTACCCGCCGGGCCGTCAGGCGAGCGCCGTCATCGCGGTGCTGGACCTGGCGCAGCGCCAGCAGGGCTGGCTGCCGCGCGCGGCGATGAACGAGGTGGCGCGTATCCTCGAAATGGCGCCGATCCGCGTCTACGAGATCGCGACCTTTTATACGATGTTCCAGCTGCGCCCGAAGGGTAAGTACCTGCTGCAGGTCTGCACCACGACGCCGTGCTGGCTGCGCGGTTCCGAAGCTGTAATGAAAGCCTGTCAGCATGCCGCCGATGGCGAGACATTCAGCGTTCAGGAGGTCGAGTGCCTCGGCGGCTGCGTCAACGCGCCGGTCGTGCAGATCAACGACGATTTCTACGAGGATCTCGACGAGGCCTCGATGAACAAGGTGCTCGATGCGCTGCGGCGCGGCGAGACACCGAAGCCGGGACCGCAGGTGGACCGCCAGACGTCGGCGCCCGAGGGCGGCCTGACAACGCTGAAGGGCGAATAGACGATGCTCGGCGACAAGGACCGCATCTTCACCAATCTCTACGGCGTCCAGGACTGGGGCCTGGCCGGCGCGCGCGCCCGCGGCGCCTGGGACAATACCAAGGCGATCCTCGACAAGGGTGTCGACTGGATCATCGACGAGATGAAGAAGTCGGGCCTGCGCGGCCGCGGTGGCGCCGGCTTCCCGACCGGCATGAAGTGGTCCTTCATGCCCAAGGAAGTGAAGGACCGGCCGCATTATCTCGTCGTCAATGCCGACGAGTCGGAGCCCGGCACCTGCAAGGATCGCGACATCATGCGTCACGACCCGCACCTGCTGATCGAGGGTTGCCTCGTCGCGGGCTTCGCGATGCGTGCCCATGCCGGCTACATCTACGTGCGCGGCGAGTTCTACAACGAGGCGCAGCACCTGATCGCCGCGATCAAGGAAGCCTATGACGCGGGCCTGCTCGGCAAGAATGCGTGCGGCTCCGGCTGGGATTTCGACCTCTACGTTCATCGCGGCGCCGGCGCCTATATCTGCGGCGAGGAATCGGCCATGGTCGAATCCATCGAAGGCAAACGCGGCATGCCGCGCCTGCGTCCGCCTTTCCTCGCAGAAGTCGGCCTGTTCGGTCGGCCGACGCTGGAACACAATATGGAATCCGTCTACTGGGTGCGCGACCTCGTCGAAAAAGGTGCGCAATGGTTTACTTCCAATGGCCGCCACGAACGCAAGGGACTGCGCTCATTCTCGGTCAGCGGCCGTGTGAAGAAACCGGGCGTGCATCTCGCGCCCGCCGGCATCACCATGCGCGAACTGATAACTGAATACTGCGGCGACATGCTGGATGGCCACGAGTTCTACGGCTATTTCCCGGGTGGCGCTTCCGGCGGCATATTGCCGGCCAGCATGGGCGACATCCCACTCGACTTCGACACGCTGAATCAGTATGGCTGTTTCATCGGCTCTGCTGCCGTCGTCGTTTTCTCGCAACACGACAAGGCACGCGATCTGGCACTGAATGCACTGAAATTCTTCGAAGACGAATCCTGCGGCCAATGCACGCCATGCCGCGCCGGCACTTCCAAGGCCGTCAAGCTGATGGAAAACACGCAGTGGGATCAACCGCTGCTGGAAGAACTTTCCAGCGCCATGATGGATGCATCGATCTGTGGTCTCGGTCAGGCCGCACCAAACCCGATCCGCAGTGTCATCAAGTACTTCCCTGACGAATTGTCCGGCACAACAGCCAAGTAGGAAATCGAATCATGAACGCACCCAGCCACCTGCCAAAAACCATCAATTTCAGCCTCAACGGCGATGCCGTTGAAGCCTTCGAAGGCGAAACCATCATTCAGGCCGCTCAACGCCACGGCGTCGAGATTCCGCATCTCTGTTACACCGAGGGTCTGCGGCCGGACGGCAACTGCCGTTCATGTATGGTCGAGATCAAGGGCGAACGGGTACTGGCTCCCTCCTGCTGTCGTGCGCCCAAGCCTGACATGGAAGTCATCAGCAACAGCGAGCGTGCTGTGGCTTCGCAGAAGATGGTGCTGGAACTGCTGCTGTCCGACATGCCGAGTGCACAGGGCAAGGCCGATTACAAACCGGACAACGAACTGACCTACTGGGCGAAAAAGATGGGCGTCGAACAGCCGCGCTTCGGGCCACGCATGTCGCCGGATGCCGACCTCTCCAACCCCGCCATTGCCGTCAACCTCGATGCCTGTATTCAATGCACCCGTTGCGTGCGCGCTTGCCGCGAAGAACAGGTCAACGACGTCATCGGTTATGCATTCCGCGGTGCACACTCCGAAATCGTGTTCGACATGGGCGACCCGATGGGCGACTCCACCTGCGTCACCTGTGGCGAATGCGTGCAGGCCTGCCCCACCGGCGCATTGGCCCCGGCAAAGAACGCGGCGCTGGTCGTTCCGGACAAAACCGTCGATTCGGTTTGCCCTTATTGCGGTGTCGGCTGCCAGCTGACCTATCACGTCAAGGACAATCACATTATCCAGGTCACCGGCAAGGACGGCCCGGCCAACCACGGACGCTTGTGCGTCAAGGGCCGCTATGGTTTCGACTATCCGAAGCACCAGCATCGTCTGACCAAGCCGCTGATCCGCAGAGCAGATGCACCGAAATCGGCCAATTTCGCCATCGACCCTGCCAACCCCTTTGGCGCTTTCCGCGAAGCGACCTGGGAAGAGGCGTTGGACTTTGCCGCCAACGGTTTCAAGAAAATCATGCAGGAAAAAGGCAAATATGCACTGGCCGGTTTCGGCTCCGCCAAGGGCAGCAATGAGGAGGCCTATCTGTTCCAGAAACTGATTCGAACAGGCTTCGGCACCAACAACGTCGACCACTGCACCCGCCTCTGCCATGCCTCTTCAGTCGTTGCGCTGCTTGAAGGTGTGGGCTCCGGTGCCGTTTCCAATCCGGTTGCCGACGTGCAGTATGCCGAGGTGATTGTCATCATCGGCGCCAACCCTATCGTCAACCACCCGGTCGCCGCCACCTTCATCAAGAATGCGGTGAAAAAAGGCGCGAAGCTGGTGTTGATGGACCCACGCCGTACCGAACTGGCACGGATTGCCACTCACCATCTCGCATTCAAACCGGATACCGACGTCGCCATGCTCAATGCCATGCTCAACGTCATCATCACCGAAGGCCTGGCAGATGAGGAATTCATCCGTAACCGCACCGAAAACTACGAAGCATTGAAAGCCAATGTCCAGAGCTACACTCCGGAATTGATGGCGCCGATCTGCGGTATTGACGCAGAAACCTTGCGCCAGGTTGCCAGACTCTATGCCACCTCCAAAGGCTCGATCATCCTCTGGGGCATGGGCGTCTCGCAGCACGTGCACGGCACCGATAACGCACGCTGCCTGATCGCACTGTCCATGGTCACCGGCCAGGTCGGCCGTCGCGGCACCGGCCTCCACCCCCTGCGCGGTCAGAACAACGTGCAAGGCGCGTCCGATGTCGGCCTCATTCCGATGAGCTTCCCGGACTATGTGCGCGTTGACAATCCGGAAGCCCACGCCAAGTTTGAAGCCTTGTGGAAAACCGAACTCGACAGCAAGCCCGGCCTGACCGTAGTCGAAATCATCGATGCTGCCTGCGAAGGCAGCATCACCGGCATGTATGTCGAAGGCGAGAATCCGGCCATGTCCGACCCAGACACCAACCATGCGAGAGCAGGTCTGGCCAATCTCGAACATCTTGTGGTGCAGGACATTTTCATGACCGAGACCGCCTATCTGGCCGACGTCATCCTGCCGGCCAGTACGCACGCGGAAAAACTGGGCACCTTCACCAATACCGACCGCCTGGTGCAAATCGGCCGCCCGGCCATCACGCCGCCGGGCGAAGCGCGACAGGATCTGTGGATCATCCAGGAACTGGGCAAACGCCTGGGCCTGCCATGGAATTACAGCGGCCCTGAAGAGGTGTTCAACGAGATGCGCCTCGCCATGCCGAGCATCGCCGGTATCACCTGGCAGCGTCTGGAAAACGAGGGCGCAGTCACCTACCCTTGCGAACAGGAAGGTGACCCCGGTCAGGAAGTGATTTTCGAAGAAGACTTCCCGCGTCCCAACGGACGCGCCAAACTGGTGCCTGCCGACATCATCCACGCTGACGAACGTCCGGACACCGAGTATCCGATGGTGCTGATTACCGGCCGCATGCTGGAACACTGGCATACCGGCAGCATGACCCGCCGCGCCAGCGTGCTGGATGCGATCGAACCGGCGCCGACCATCAGCATTCACCCGCTCGATCTTGAAGCGATCGGCGCCGAAGCCGGTGACATTCTTACAGTGGAATCGCGTCGTGGCGAGATTTCGTTGATCGCACGGGTCGATGACGGCATCCCGCAGGGCTCGGTTTTCATTGCCTTCTGCTATTACGAAGCGGCAGCCAACATGCTGACCAACCCGGCGCTGGACCCGTTTGCCAAGATTGCTGAAGTCAAATACTGCGCAGTACGGCTGAAGAAAGGCGGCAAGCTGCCGACCGATCTCGGTTTCCATAGCACTGTAGCAGATAGCAGCGCAGTCGTTTGATGAGTGAACTCCCGCACGCGGCGTGCGGGAGTTCTATGCAAACCCGGCGCTG
>DIVE01000003.1:5643-11901 GCA_002423265.1 Methylophilaceae bacterium UBA6140
CTGGCTGAAGAAGGCATCAACGGCACCATTGCCGGCATGGAAGAAAATATCCGCAATGTGCTTGATTTTCTGCGCAAGGACGGGATTTTCAAAGGCCGTCTGGCCGATCTCGAACACAAGGAATCGTGGACTGAAAAAAAGCCCTTCTATCGCCTGAAAGTAAGACTGAAGAAAGAAATCGTCACGCTCGGAGTACCGGAAGTAAAGCCGAGCGAAATGACCGGCACCTACGTCAAACCGGAAGACTGGAACGCGCTGATCAGCGACCCGGATGTCATTGTGGTCGATACCCGCAACGATTATGAAATCGGCATCGGCACCTTCAAGGGCGCCATCAATCCGAAAACCGGCAGCTTCTCGGAATTACCGGAATGGGTACAAAAAGAAGCCGGTCTGCGCGAAAAGCCCAAAGTCGCCATGTTCTGCACCGGCGGCATCCGCTGTGAAAAATCCACCGCTTTCCTGCGCAGCCAGGGCTTTGAACAGGTCTATCACTTGCAGGGCGGCATCCTCAAATATCTGGAAACCGTGCCGGAAGAACAATCGCTGTGGCAGGGCCAGTGTTTCGTCTTCGACGAGCGGGTATCCGTCGGCCACGGCTTGAAGCCCGGCAACTACGAATTCTGCCGCGCCTGCCGCCATCCGCTCAGCCCCGAGGAACGGCAATCACCGCTGTTCGAACAGGGTATCAGCTGCCCGTATTGCCATGGAAAGGTCAGCGCACAGAAAAAACGTGCGTTGGCAGAGCGCCAACATCAGATCGAACTGGCACAGAAAAGAAAACAAGTGCACGTAGGCGCAAAGTTCGAGAAGAAACCAAAGAAACCGGCTGATAACGGCCAGGAAATCTAACGCAACTGATAACGGCCGAGCAGATCTTCCGCCGCATCACGCGGAACCGATGCGCGCACGCTGACATTCGCATCGAACGATTTTTCCAGCAACCTGCCGCCCGCCTTGGCCAGATCACGATTGAACAAATCCAGCCTCGAATATTCCATCACCAGTTGAATCACGGTCATTTCGACATAAGGCACCAACTTTGCCGCCTCAATCGCCAGCTTTGCCGTGCCGCCATAAGCGCGGGCCAATCCGCCGGTACCGAGGTTGATACCGCCGTAATAACGGATGACGCCAACGCAAACGTTAACCAGCTTCTGGCCCTCGATATGTTGCAGAATCGGCCTGCCTGCGGTGCCTGACGGCTCACCGGCATCATTCATGCGCTGCAGTATGCCGCCGGATGTTTTAAGCTGATAGGCAAACGCGAGGTGGTGCGCCTGCGGGTGCTCAGCCGCCAGCTTGCGCAGTGCTTGTGCGATCTCGCGCTCGCTTTCGCAATGAAAAGCCAGCGCAATGAAGCGGGATTTATTGATGGTCTGCTCGGCAAGACCGGATTTTGAAATCGTCAACATAACAGGATTGTATCGGCAAGATGACTCAAACCCTACAGGGTCACCACGGACATCGCCATGCTGTGGGCGCCATTTTCAGCCGCATCGGCCATCCCGCAAAACCTGTTCGAACACCGCGCCATTGTGTACGACGCCCACCATCTACGCTGGCGGTCGTACACGAAATCTACCAGCGCCAGTTATTGCCGGGGAGCATTGAGCTGCCGCCGGAATAGACAGGGCTACTGATTACCCGCATCCTGCCAGCCGCCGCCCAGTGCCTTGAACAACTCGACACTGGCCAGCAGCCGCGCCTGACGGCTTTGTATGTAGGCCAGTGCCGCGTCGTTATAAACGCGCTGCGAATCAAGCACATCAATGTAGGCCGAGTAGCCCGATTGATAGCGGTTATTGGAAATTTCCAGCGCCTTTTTGGCAGATGCCTGGCTGCTATCCAGCAACGCCTCACGCTCTGCGTTCTGCCGTACGTTCACCAAAGCATCGTTGACTTCCTGAAAGGCCATGCGAACCGCGCCTTCGTATCCGGCCAGCGCCTGCTTCTGTTGTGCCGTTGCCTGATCAAGCCGCGACGATAGTCTGCCACCGTCGAAAATAGGCAGATTGAGACTGAGGCCACCACTCCATATTCTCGCGGCCGATTTCAGCACGTCGCCGAGCTCCGCGCTTTCGCCGCCATAGGCAGCAGTCAGCGATATGGTCGGAAACATCGCCGCTTTGGCGACGCCGATATTGGCATTCAGCGCGACCAGCTGTTCTTCTGCCTGCCGCACATCCGGACGGGATTCGAGCAGCGCGGAAGGCAAACCGGCAGGCGGCAATGGCGGCAATGGCAGTTGCTTGATATCGCTCGCAGCGAGTTTTAGATCGAGCTCACCGGTCAACAGCGCCAGCTGATGCTCGCTGATGGCACGCTGCCTTTTCAGTTCGACAATATGTGCCGCCAGCGTACTGCTGGCGACTTCGGCCTGATGCACGTCGAGCGCGGATGAAACACCGCCTTCCAGACGGCGCCGGGTCAGATCCAGACTCTCATTCCGGGTTCTCAAACTGTCTTCCGATATCGCAATCTGCGAATCGAGGCCGCACAGCTGCAGATAATTGCTGGTGACCAGACCGGCCAGCGAGAGCGCTACCGTATCTCTGGCGTAACGGCTGGCAAGCGCCTGCGCGCGCGCGGATTCCTTGGCCCGGCGCAGCTTGCCCCAGAAATCCAGCTCGAACGAAGTGCCGAGCCGGATATTGTAGTTTTCGCGTATCGGGCTGGTGCCGATGAATTGGGGATTGGGCCCAAGCTCGGTGATGCGTGAGCGGCTGGCACCGGCATCGAGATCGATGCGCGGCAGCAAGGCAGAACCCACCTCGCGCATAAAGGCATCCGCCTCTTCAATACGCGCAACTGCCTGTTTGATATCGGTGTTGTTCTCCAGCGATTTGGCGACCAGATCATTCAGCACCGCATCCTGATAAAGCGTCCACCAGGGATTTTCTGCCGTCAGCTGCATCTGCTGCTCAGTCACCGCATCCTCGCCGAACAAGGCCGGAAGAGAAAACGAAGGCCGCTGGTAATCAGGCCCCAGCAAGGCGCATCCCGGCAGGAACGCTGCGGCCAGCAGCAGGCCGGTGATCTTCATACTTGGCTTCATGCCATTTCCTTTTCGTTACTTTCTGCAGCTCCATGCTCGGTAGCCAGCCTTCCGTGCTTGCGTGTGAGCCAGACGAAAAACAGCGGGATGAAGATAGTGGCAATAAAGGTTGCCATCAGCATGCCGCCGAATACGCCGGTCCCCATGGAGCGGCGTGCGGCAGAACCGGCACCGGTGGCGATGACCAGCGGCACGATACCCAGCACGAATGCCATCGAGGTCATCACAATCGGCCGGAAACGCAGTCTGGCTGCTTCAATTGCGGCATCGGCGACACTGAATCCCTCTTCCAGCTTTTGCGAGGCAAACTCGACAATCAGAATCGCGTTCTTGGCAGCAAGCGCGATCAGCGTCACCAAACCGATCTGAAAGTAGATGTCGTTCGGCATATCGCGCAGGAAGATCGCCGTCAACGCGCCTGAAAGCGCGAACGGCACGGCCATGATGACCGCCAGGGGCAATGTCCAGGTTTCGAACTGCGCGGCCAGAATCAGGAACACCATGATGATGGCGAATGTGAATGCGAACACCGCGGCAGAGCCTGTGCGCTTCTCCTGGTAGGCCTGGCCGGTCCAGGCGATCTGGTAGCCGTCAGGCAGATTCGCAGCCGCGATCTTCTCAACCAGCTGAATCGCCTCGCCCGAGCTGATGCCGCTGGCACCGCTACCCAGCACCTTGGCCGACAGCAGACCGTTGTAGCGCTCCAGTTGCTCGGCGCCGACGATGTTCTTCACCGTGCTCAAGGCCGAAAGCGGCACCATGACGCCGTTGTTCGAGCGCACGTAAACGCGACCGAGGTCCTCCGGTTTCATGCGGAACTCAGGTTCGGCCTGCAATTGCACCCGGTATGTACGACCGGAACGGTTGAAATCGTTGACATAAAGCGAACCCATGGTGGTTTGTAACGTGGCGTAGATATCGGCGATCGGCACTCCTTGCGAAAGCGCCTTGGCTTCATCCACCTCGACGAATAGCTGCGGCACCGTCGGGCGGAAAAAGGTATTGATGCCCTGCAGCTTCGACTCGCTTTTCAAGGCTTCAATGAAATTGTTGGTCACGCTCGACAAGCGCATCGGATCGGAATCCCCGCGCGCCTGAACATAGAGCTCGAAACCGCCGGAAGTGCCGAGCCCGCGGATGGCCGGCGGATTGAAAGCGAACGCCATGCCGTCCGGCTGGCTCATGCCGATACCGAACAGTTTCTTCACAATATCGTCTGCGGTGTCGGTTCTTTCGTTCCAATCCGTCATACGCACGAACATGGTAGCTGCGCTGGTCTTGTTACCGCCACCGATCAAGTCCATGCCGTTGATAATGAACTGGGTTGCCACTGCCGGATCCTGCGCAATGCCCTGCCGCACCGCTTCCGTAGTCTTGCTGGTACGATTGAGCGTGGCGCCGTCCGGCAGTACGAAGGCTGTAATCACATAGCCCTGATCCTCCGGCGGCACAAAACTGCCCGGTATGATTTTCAGCATGAGGACGACAAACCCGATGACACCGGCGAAAGCAATGGAGCCGATGATCTTGTGGCGCAAGGTAAGCCTGACCATCCTGATGTAAAAAGCGGTCAGGCCGGTGAAAAAGCGATTGAAGTAACGGAATGCCTTCGATTCGATGTGCGTGTGCTTGAGCAGCAGCGAGCATAGCGCCGGCGTTAGCGTCAGCGCGACCACGCCCGAAAGTACCGCCGCCACCGCCACCGTCACCGCAAACTGGCGATAGAGCTCGCCGGCAATCCCGCCGAGGAAAGCCACCGGCACAAAAACCGCCACCAGCACCAGCGTCATCGCCACCACCGCACTGGATACTTGCTGCATGGATTTGATCGCGGCATTGATCGGCGACAACTTCTCTTCTTTCATCAGACGCTCGATGTTTTCCAGCACGACAATCGCGTCATCGACCACAATCCCGACCGATAGCACCATCGCAAACAATGTCAGCGTGTTGATCGAAAATCCGAGTATCCAGAGGCCGGCAAACGTCCCGATCAGCGAAATCGGCACGGCGATGATCGGTATCAGCGTCGCACGCCAGCTCTGCAGGAAGAGAAAAACCACCAGAATGACGAGGATCATGGCTTCACCCAGGGTCTTCAGCACTTCATTGATGGATGACTGCACGAAGTCGCTGGTGTCGTACGGAATCGCATAATCCATGCCCTTGGGGAAGCGCTTCTTCAACTCTTCCAGCTTGAGCTTGATGGCCTCTGCGGTATCCAGCGCGTTGGCGCCGGTCTGCAGGAAAGTACCGATCGCTACGCCGGGCTTGCCGTTGAGCGTGGTGCGGATATTGTAGTTCTGCGAGCCGAGTTCGATACGCGCGACATCCTTGAGATATAGCACACCACGCGGCCCATCCGCACGCAGGATGATGTTTCCGAACTGCTCCGGATCGAGCAGACGGCCTTTTGCCGTTACCGTATAGACAATCTGCTGATCGCTGGGCGAAGGATCCTGGCCGATCTTGCCTGCGGCGTACTGGGCGTTCTGCGACTGGATGGCATTGGCGATATCGGTCGTCGTGATGCCGAGCTGCGCCATCTTGTCCGGCCTCAACCAGATGCGCATCGAATAATCCTGCGCGCCGAATATGGTCGCATCGCCCACGCCCTTGATGCGCTTCAATTCATCCAGCACATTGAGCGTGCCGTAATTGCTCAGATACAACGGGTCGAAGGTGCCGTCCGGGGAGTTCAGCATGGCCACCAGCAGCAAATCGTTGGAGCGCTTCTGGATCACCAGCCCGTTGCGGCGGACGTCATCCGGCAAGCGTGGCAACGCGGTGTTGACGCGGTTACTGAGATTGAAAGTCGCCTGATCGGCATCGGTACCGACTTCGAACGTGGCCGTGATGGTCAGCGTGCCGCTGGAATCGGCGCTGGAACTGAAGTAAAGCAACCCCTCAACGCCGCTGAGCTGTTCCTCGATTGGGGCAGCAACCGTTTTCGATAGTGTCTCGGCACTGGCGCCCGGATAGGTCGCAGTAATCAGCACAGTGGGCGGCGCGATCTGCGGATATTGCGCGATCGGCAGCTTGAGGGCCGCGGCCAGGCCGGCAAGCACGATGATGATGGAAAGCACCGACGCGAAAATCGGCCGGGTAATGAAGAATCTGGTCATGGTCTGGATGCCTCCGCTCAGGCTTGTGTACTGGGATCAGTACGCAATGACTGCGCAGGCGCCTCTTTGGCATCC
>DIVE01000085.1:0-1739 GCA_002423265.1 Methylophilaceae bacterium UBA6140
TAACTTGATCATCAATGGTGATTTGTGCAGTACCTTTGACTACAACCCAGTGCTCAGCGCGATATTGATGCATCTGTAAACTCAAGCTTGCGCCTGGCTTAACCAAAATCCGCTTGACCTTGAAATTTTCTTCTTTATCGATAGTGTCATACCAACCCCAAGGGCGATACACCTTACGATGCAGAACATGTTCTTCGCGCTTTAGCTGATTTAGCGCAGTAACAATTTGTTTTACATCCTGACTACGGCTTTTGTTGGCAACCAGAACAGAATCAGCCGTTTCGACAATTACAAGATTTTCCACGCCCACCACGCCTACCATCCGGCTGGTGGCGTGAACGAGAGTGTTGCGGCTGTCTGCACTCAGCACATCACCTACGTGCGCATTACCATTTTGATCTTTGAGATGAGCATCCCAAACTGCATCCCATGCACCCAAGTCACTCCAGCCGGCAGCCAAGGGGATCATCCTGATTTTAAAGTCATTACTTTGGTCCTCGGTGGCTGGCTCCATCACCGCGTAATCAACCGACTCTGCTGGTACTAAAGAAAACTCCGCTTTCTCAGGTCGAATAAAACTATTGTCCGTGGTCTTGGCAACCCAGGCTGATTCGGTCGTGTGGAGGATATCGGGCCTGTAATGCTTTATAGCAGATAACCACACGGAGGCTTTGAGTACAAATATACCGGCGTTCCAGTAGTAACAACCTTCATCAAGATACTGGTGCGCTGTTGTAGCATCCGGTTTCTCGACAAATCTTTCAACGAGAAAACTACTAATAGATTCGACAACATCAGCATATTGCAATAACGCATTTTCATGCCCTAAAGCAGTTGGCTCATTAAGGTTTGTATCTTGGATCTTGATATAGCCATAGCCAGTTTCTGGTCTTTGAGGCTTAATCCCGAGAATCGTAATGAAACCTTTTGCCGCCTCATGGATGGCAGCCTCAATGGCCGCAAGGAAAGCCGGTTGATCACTGACGGTCTGGTCTGCGGGAATTACTACAAGTATAGGATCGTTTCCGAGTTTCCTGGCCTGCAAAGCAGCCAAGGTTAAGGCAGGAGCGGTATTACGCCCTACGGGTTCGAGCAATATATCAGCTACACAGTTGAGCTCACGCATTTGTTCGAGAGCAATAAATCGATGCTCTTCATTGGTTACAACAATGGGGCTACCAAGATGAAAGTCATCGGCTGCAAGGGCATTGACACGAGTCAAAGCTTCCTGGAAAAGGCTTAGATTACCTGAGAAAGTCAGAAACTGCTTCGGAAAACCAGACCTGGAAAGCGGCCAAAGGCGAGTGCCAGAGCCACCGCATAGAATAACCGGAGTAATTGATAAAGACTTTGAATTCAATTACATCACCTCACTAGTGCTGGTGGCTAATCATTTCTGTAGCTTGGTTGATTGGGCCATGCCAATGTTTTGATTAGCAATGGTATGTAGAGACTTTATCAAAACCTGGTGCGAAAGGAGAGACTCGAACTCTCACGCCTCGCGGCGCTGGAACCTAAATCCAGTGCGTCTACCAATTCCGCCACTTTCGCAATTTCCGCTTTGTATCGTGATATTGCTTGCCCGATACTGTAGAGCGGTACAGGGCGCCATTGTAGCGCACTCCAAGGCTGGCGGGAACGGCCAGTCATGCTGAAACAATGGATATTTAGGGAAACGCTGATTTATTCGGTTTTGTCGTTCCGGCGCAGGCCGGAACACACTTAAACAAAGACACTGG
>DIVE01000085.1:1762-3913 GCA_002423265.1 Methylophilaceae bacterium UBA6140
CAGAAAGAGCATCATGCCCAATACGATCAACCAGGAAGAAATCCATATGCTGCGTTCAGAAGTCGAGATACTGATGAAAGAACGCCACGCCCTGCTCAAGGTCACCGGCGCCGCCGCCGGCCTCGTCGCCGAGCTGGATAGTCACGATCTGCCGCAACGCACCGCAGAAGCCGCCGAGCTGCTGGCTGCGAGCATTAATAGCCTTAACGAGGAATCGCTGCAGGATGCGTTAAGCGCCGTGCAGGCGGCAATCGTCGATTGAATCCGGATTCCCCGCCTGCGCGGGAATAACGATGTTTGTATGTAACATCGGGAATTAAGTTTGGTTTAAGTTTCGCCAATCAAAATAGAATCAATAAAATAAAACCAATATTATTGAACTGGAACAAAAGTGTTGTCATTCCGGGGTGGCCGGAAGCCAAACCCGGAATCCAGCAACCCATTAAATACTGGATTCCGGATAACCGCTGCGCGGTTTCCGGAATGACGTCAGGTGTGATATTTTCGTTTCTAATCAATAAAATTTCATCGCACTTTATTTACCGATTGACGTTTCTTGCGTTCGATCCGGCAAGTCTGGGGAGGCTCGTCACTGTTGTGCCATAACAATCAAAACATCCGGCAGCGGCCGTTTGCCGAACAGCGCCGCAGCCTGGCTGCGCTCAAGCTATCAAGCCTTGTTTTCGCTGCTTTGCTATCAGGCTGCGCATTTCAGACCTACACCGCCAAGCCGCTCGATTTGAATGCCATTTCGTCGGAGCTTCGCGCACGCGACCCGATGAGCGTCGATTTCGAAGCATTTCTCAGAAATCAGGGATACACAGACAGCCAATTACCCCTGAAAAGCTGGGGGCTGAATGAGCTTACCTACAGCGCACTTTATTTCCATCCCGATCTTGATGTTGCAAGAGCCACCTGGCGCGCCTCCGTGGCTGCCGAGAAAACTGCCGGGCAGCGCCCCAACCCCGGCATTTCTGTCGATTCTGAACGTCACAGCGAGACCAGCGGTGGAATATCGCCCTGGCTTTTCGGCCTGGCGATCGACATTCCGATCGAAACCGGCGGTAAGCGGCAGGCCCGTATAGACCGGGCAACCAGCCTTTCCGAAGCAGCGCGCATCGAAATCGCCCAAACCGCCTGGAAAGTCCGCAGCCGCGTGCACGCGAGCTGGATCGCCTATCAGGCATCTGCGGTACAGAGCCGTCTGCTCGAACAAGAGCTCGCGCTGCGCAGCGAGATTGTCGAGATGATAGAAGCGCGTTTGCGCGCCGGCATGGCATCCAGTCTGGAATCGACCAATGCCAGACTGCTGATGCAGCGCACGCGGCAATCGCTGGATAGTGAAAAGGCGCTGCAGGTGGAGTTGCGCGCCAGACTTGCCACCCATGCCGGGCTTTCGGCCAACAGGCTCGGCAGTATCGAACTGACGGACGATGAAGCAAAAGAGCTGCAGGCAAGAAGGCAGGCGTTCGCCCAGGATCCCGCACAGCAGGACAAGCTGCAGGAAGCCGCATTGTTGAACCGGCTGGATATCCGCGCGGGGCTGGCAAGGTACGATGCCGCCGAAGCCAGGCTGCGGCTGGAAATCGCACGCCAATATCCGGATATCACCCTTTCGCCCGGCTACAGCTATGACCAAGGCGATAAAATCTGGTCGCTGGGGTTTTCCACCCTGCTCTCCCTGCTTAACAGAAACGAAGGCAATATCGCCGAAGCCGATGCACAACGCGAGCTGGAGGCCGCCAGATTCAAGGCCTTGCAGGCCGAGGTCATCGGTGAGCTGGATAGCCGCAGAGCGGCGTATTTGCAGACACTCAGCACCCTGAACGACTCCAGACAACTGCTCGATGCACAGCGCGAGCGTACCGGCATGATTGAAAGGCAGTTCGAGCAGGGCATTGCCGACCGGCTGGAGCTCACAACCGCCAGACTGGAGAACCTGCTGCTGCAACAAGCACTGGTCGCCAACGAAACCAGAGTGCGGCGTGCTGCCCACGCACTGGAAGAAGCCCTGCAGCACCCTCTTGAAAACCCCTTGCCGATGCCAGCCGATCCTGAAGGTCGGGCAGCAACGGAATAACGCCATCAGCGAGCCACACCATGAATCGTAAACTGACCATCATCATCGCCTTGCAGACATTTCTCATTGTC
>DIVE01000129.1:0-12367 GCA_002423265.1 Methylophilaceae bacterium UBA6140
GGCTCAACATTCATTCAAATAACCCATCAATATAAGAAATCATTTTTATGCGCACCCACTACTGCGGTCATCTGAACCGCGAACACATTGGCCAGACGGTTACTCTTTGCGGTTGGGCTCATCGCCGCCGCGATCACGGCGGCGTGATTTTCATCGACCTGCGCGACCGCGAGGGCATGGCGCAAGTCGTCATCGACCCGGATACGCCTGAAGCCTTTGCCATTGCAGAAACGGTTCGTAATGAGTTCGTGCTGAAGATCACCTGCAAGGTGCGTGCCCGCCCGGAGGGTACCGTCAATCTCAATATTCCGACCGGTGAGGTGGAAATGCTGGCGAGTGAGATCGAGGTGTTGAATCCGTCACTGACGCCGCCTTTCATGCTGGATGACGACAATCTGAGCGAAATGGTGCGCCTTGAGCACCGCTACATCGACCTGCGCCGCCCGGCCATGCAGAAGAACATGATGCTGCGCTACCGCGTTTCCAAGAACCTGCGCGACTATCTCGATACCGCCGGTTTCATCGAAGTCGAAACGCCGATGCTGACCCGCTCCACACCGGAAGGCGCGCGCGATTACCTGGTGCCGTCCCGTGTGCATCACGGCCAGTTCTTTGCGCTGCCGCAATCGCCGCAGTTGTTCAAGCAGTTGCTGATGGTGTCCGGTTTCGACCGCTACTTCCAGATCACCAAATGCTTCCGCGACGAGGACTTGCGCGCGGACCGTCAGCCTGAATTCACCCAGGTCGATATCGAGACTTCCTTCCTCGGCGAAGATGAAATCATGAATATCGTCGAAGAGATGATCCGACGCATGTTCAAGAACGTGCAGGATGTTGATCTGCCGGCTGCATTCCCGCGCATGCCGTTCGCCGAGGCGATGAGCAAATACGGTTCCGACAAGCCGGACATGCGTGTCACGCTGGAAATTACCGAACTGACCGACGTCATGAAGGATGTCGATTTCAAGGTATTCTCCGGTGCTGCCAATATGGCGAATGGTCGTGTTGCTGCCATTCGCGTGCCGAACGGTGCGGCGATTTCGCGCTCCGAAATCGATGCCTACACCGAGTTCGTCAAGATCTATGGCGCCAAGGGTCTGGCCTACATCAAGGTCAACGACATTACCAAGCTGAACGAGGAAGGCCTGCAAAGCCCGATCGTCAAGAACATCCATCAAGCCGCGCTACAGGCCATCATCGCCCGCACCGGCGCGCAGAATGGCGATATCGTCTTCTTCGGCGCCGACAAGGCCAAGGTAGTCAACGAGGCGCTCGGTGCCTTGCGTGCCAAGGTCGGCCATGAAAAAGGCCACGTCGATGGCCGCGCATGGGCGCCGCTGTGGGTGGTGGATTTCCCCATGTTTGAACATGATGAAGAAGCCGACCGCTGGGTGGCGTTGCATCATCCGTTCACCGCACCGAAAGACGGCCATGAAGACTTGCTGGCGACCAATCCCGGCGCCTGCTTGTCCAAGGCCTACGACATGGTCATCAACGGCTGGGAAGTCGGCGGCGGTTCCGTCCGTATCCACAAGCAGGAAGTGCAGTCCAAGGTGTTCGACGCGCTGAAGATTTCCAGAGAAGAAGCGCAGGAAAAGTTCGGCTTCCTGCTCGAAGCCCTGCAATACGGCGCGCCTCCGCACGGCGGCCTGGCGTTCGGCCTGGATCGACTGGTGACGCTGATGGCCGGCGCAGAATCCATCCGCGACGTGATTGCTTTCCCGAAAACACAGCGTGCACAGTGCCTGATGACGCATGCGCCGAGCGAAGTGGACGAAAAGCAGTTACGTGAGCTTCACATCCGCGTCAGACAGCAAAATATCGCAGGCTAGACGAACATGCCAACGATTCTGAGAATAGGCGCATATCGCTTTTTCTTTTATGCTAACGAAGGCTCAGAACCGTTACACATTCATGTGCAGTCTGCACGTAGTTTAGCCAAATTCTGGTTGTCTCCGGTGTTGCTGGCAAGTAGCACCGGATTCTCGGCCAAGGAGCTTAGCAAGTTGCACGGCATCGTTCGTGAGCGCGAACAATTTTTCAAGGAGGCTTGGAATGAGTTCTTTAATCCTGCACGCTGAGCCTTTGGCACAGGCTGTTACGTTGACCAATGCCGAATTGGTCGTCACTCTGGTGGATGGGCGTGTTCTCTCAACCCCCTTGGTCTGGTTCCCACGATTGTTGAATGCCTCAACCGATGCGCGTCAGCATTTTGAATTGCTTGGCAATGGTGAAGGCATTCACTGGCCGGATGTCGATGAAGATATCAGTGTGGCTGGCTTGCTTGCAGGAAATCCATCGGTTGAGTATCGGTAAAATGAATTCGCTTGTGCCTTGCCAGCGCGGCGCGAATTTCATTTTTTAAGTTTTGTAGGGTGGGTAACTAGTTACCCACGCGGCAATAAAGCAAAGGAGCACTCTGTATGAACACAGCTACTAAAGCCATTGTTGAGCAAGCGGCCAAGCTCTCCGCCAATGAAAAAATCGAGTTGATTGATTTTGCTGGCTACTCTAGATAAGCCTGATGCTGAAATCGATACCCTGTGGGCTGCAGAAGCAGAAAGCCGATTGTCTGCATATCAAAAAGGTGAATTGCAGGCGCTGGATTTGAATCAGGTATTAGCTAAATACCGTTAATGCAGATCAGATTTTTACAGCCCGCCCAGAAAGCCGGAATATTGGCAAAGCTTGCAAGCAAGGTTTGATAAGTAACCTGGACTAGATTAATGACCATTAAATCCCTCATCCGTACCGTCCCGCATTACCCCAGACATGGGGTGCAGTTCCGCGACATTACAACACTGCTGAAGGACCCGCTCGGTCTCAAGGTGACGGTGGATGAGTTGTACAGCCGTTATGAGAACCAGAAAATCGACAAGGTGGTCGGCGTAGAGTCGCGCGGTTTCCTGATTGGCACGCCACTGGCTTACAAGCTGGGTGTGGGTTTTGTGCCGGTGCGCAAGCAGGGCAAGCTGCCGGCGGAAACGGTAGGCCATGATTACGAACTGGAATACGGCAGTGACCGGGTTGAAATTCATACGGATGCGATTGAAAAGGGCGAGCGCATATTGCTGGTGGATGACCTGATTGCCACCGGTGGTACAGCGATTGCCACGGCAGCATTGATCGAGAAACTGGGCGGTGAAATCGTCGAGTGTGCCTTCATCATCGATCTGATCAGTCTTGGTGGGCGCGACCGTCTGGCAAAAAAGGGTTACAGCATCTTTGCCTTGTGTGAATTCGAGGGTGATTAGTGGGGTATAAAGTTCCCGTTTCTGCCTTGGTACTCATCCACACAGCGGATTTGCAGGTGTTGTTATTGGAACGTGCCGATAAAGCCGGTTTTTGGCAATCGGTGACCGGCAGTATCGAGGATGGTGAGACGCCTTACGATGCCGCTATCCGCGAAGTGCGTGAGGAAACCGGCATTATCGCGACGGATTACAATTTTTATGACATGCATGCCTCGAACGTGTATGAGATCTATGAGCACTGGCGCTATCGTTATGCGCCGGGTGTGACGCACAATACGGAACATCTGTTCGGGCTTGAATTACCGGCGCCGCTGCCTGTCCAACTCGCAGCGGATGAACATCTGAACTATGAGTGGCTGGATTGGCGCGAGGCGGCGAAGAAAGTATTTTCCTGGACCAATGTCGATGCGCTCCAGCGACTGGGCGAGCGGCACGGTTTGGTTTTATAAGATTCAATCAGCCGCAGATGGTCGCTGATACACGCGGATAAAATCATGATTTGTGGTTTGTTGGATGATTAAGATTTTGATCTGCGTTCATCGGCGTGCATCTGCGGCCAACCTGATTTCAAGATAGAAAAATATGCAAACAGCGACCATCAAATTTGAGCGTTTTCAGGCTACCAAGGCAGACGAGCTGCAGGAACGCATCATTGCGGCCAAGGCCAGGCTCGGCAAGCGACTGGTGATACTCGGCCACCATTACCAGCAGGAAAGCGTCTATCGTCACGCCGATTACACTGGCGATTCGCTCAAGCTCTCGCGTTACGCGGGGGAGACGGATGCCGAGTTCATCGTTTTTCTCGGCGTGCATTTCATGGCCGAAGTGGCCGATATCCTGTCCCGTCCGGACCAGGTATCCATCCTGCCCGATCTCGCTGCAGGCTGCTCGATGGCCGATATGGCGAATCTGGCCAAGGTTGAGCGTTCGCGGCGCGAGCTTTCCAAGGTGCTGGATTTCGATGCGACCATCACCCCGGTGACTTACATCAACTCTGCTGCGGATTTGAAGGCTTTTTGCGGCGAGCACGGCGGCATCGTCTGCACCTCGACCAATGCGCCGAAAATCATCGAATGGGCGTTCGCCCAGCGCGAAAAAGTGCTGTTCTTTCCCGACCAGAATCTAGGCCGCTGGAGTGGCTACAAGATGGGTATCCCGCTGGCACAGATGCCGGTGTGGGACCCGGATCAGCCGATGGGCGGGCTGACCGAGGAGCAGATCAGGAACGCGAAGATTCTGTTGTGGAAAGGCCACTGTGCGGTGCATCAAATGTTCCGCGAGCAGAACATCACGCGCTTCCGCGCCGAACATCCGGACGGCCTCGTTATCTCGCACCCGGAATCGCCGTTCGAGGTCTGTCTCAACTCCGATTATGTCGGCTCCACCGAATATATTCTGAAAACGGTTTCCGAAGCGCCGGCGGGCACGAAATGGCTGGTCGGCACCGAACTCAATCTGGTCAACCGTCTTGCTGAAAAAATGAAGCCTGAAGGCAAGCTGGTGCAGTTCATGTCGCACGTGATCTGTGAATGCTCGACCATGGCGCGTATCGACCCGCAGCATCTGGCATGGACGCTGGAGAATCTGGTCGAAGGCAATGTGGTCAACCAGATCAAGGTGCCTGAGGCCGAGGCCGAACTCGCCAGGCTGACACTGGATCGTATGCTGGCTGCATCGTAAGTCAAAGCCCGGACGGCATGCACAACACCCTGCGTATTGCCACTTTCAACATCCACAAGGGTGTGACCAGTTTTAACGCCCGTTTTGCGCTACACGACCAGCGTGAGCTGATCCGCCAGCTGCATGCCGATGTCGTTTTTCTGCAGGAAGTGCAGGATCTGCATATCAAGCGCAGCCGCCGTTTCAACCAGTGGCCGACGGAAGGTCAGACCGAGTTTCTGGCGGATGCGGTCTGGTCGGATTATGCCTACGGCAAGAATTCGGTCTACCCGGCGGGTCACCACGGCAATGCCTTGCTCTCCAAGTTTCCTATCATCAAGACCGAGAACCTCGATATCTCCGCCCACGCTGCTGAACAGCGCGGCATGTTGCATTGCGAGATCGCCGTGCGCGAATGGGCGCAGCCGCTGCATTGCATTTGCGTGCATCTTGGCCTTTTTGCAGGCTGGCGCCGCAAGCAGATTCATCTCCTGCGTGAACGGATTGACGCGGAAGTGCCGCCCGATGCACCCTTGATCGTGGCCGGTGACTTCAACGACTGGGGTATGAGCGCAGGCCGGACGCTGACCGCCGGTTTGCATTTGCGTGAAGTTTTCGAGCACCACGAAGGAAAATCGGCGCGCAGTTTTCCTTCCGTACTGCCTTTATTCCGCCTTGATCGCATTTATGTCCGCGGCTTCCAGGTGCAGCACGTGCAGGTGCATTCCGGCCCGCAGTTCGCCAAGGTTTCCGATCACGCGGCACTGAGTGCGACACTGGTCAGAAAATGATTCATTTCACTTCCTCAAATCACATACAGTTGCTGAAAAACGGTCTGGAGTATTTTCCTGAACTGGAGCGCGCGATCGATCACGCACGGCATGAAATCTATCTGCAGACCTATATCTATGAAGCTGACCAAACTGGTTTGAGAATAGGCAATGCGCTGAAACGTGCCGCCGGACGAGGGGTTGCTGTACATCTCCTGCTGGACGGCTTCGGCAGCAAGGATTTGACGAAAGCCTATGTGCAAGCGTTGGAAGATGCGGGCGTTGATGTCATGTTCTATCGCCCCAAGATTTCGCCGTGGACTTTCAAGCGCAGCCGTCTGCGGCGCCTGCACCGCAAGCTGGTGGTGATAGACGGACTGTTGGCTTTCATCGGCGGCATCAACATCATCGACGATTACAACGTGCCGAACAACGATCCGCCGCGCGTCGACTATGCCGTGTCAGTGCGCGGTGAATTGTTGCCGCAGATTCGCGCCAGCGTACGCAGTCTTTGGCGGCGCATTGCCTGGTCGCATTTGCGCCGCGTTGAAGTCAACGCCATGCCAGCCATCAAGCAATATGCGGTCGGCAGCATGCGGGCCGCTTATGTCGTCCGCGACAATCTGTTGCATCGGCACGATATCGAGCAGGCCTATCTGAAAGCGATTAACGGTGCAAAGTCGGAAATTCTCATTGCCAATGCCTATTTCGTTCCCGGCAAGAGTTTCCGGCGGGCTCTGGTCATGGCCGCAAGGCGCGGGGTTAGCGTCAGATTGCTGTTGCAGGGCAAAAAAGAGTATCTGCTGATGTTCGCCACGCATGCCTTTTATTCGGAGTTTCTCGCTGAAGGCATCCAGATCTACGAGTATCGCAAGAGTTTCATGCACAGCAAGGTGGCTGTGATCGATCACGAGTGGGCTACGGTCGGCTCATCCAATATCGATGCTTTCAGCCTTTTTCTCGCGCGCGAAGCCAATATCGTCATCGTCGACCGGCCGTTTGCCGAGAATCTGCAAGCCGATATCGAGCAGTCGATTGCTGACGGCGCCGTCCAGATCGTTGCCGATAGCTGGGCGCGTGGCAATTATTTGAAACGATTTTTTTCCTGGTGGGTCTACTTGCTGGTCCGCATGGTGACCGGTCTGGTGATACAGCCCGACCGCCATTGAAGCCGCAGGAAGCCGGACATCGCGTGGTTTGCCGCATTGGCTGCAAGAACTTATAATCACGCGGTTATCGAGATCGGCGCTGGTGTAGCTCAGTTGGTAGAGCAACGCACTCGTAACGCGTAGGTCGTAGGTTCGATTCCTATCACCAGCACCAATTATATTAATCATCAACGTTCGTAGATTGGATTCTTCTTGAAAACCCTTACCCTGATATTTTCGAGCTTCGCGTTGCTGATGACGCTGGCACAACCGGCCGCTGCGGCGACGATTGAAGACGCCCAGGCTGCCGCCAGGATGGCCGATCACAAATCTGCTGCCGAGATTTACCGTTCCCTTGCCGAGCAGGGCAATGTCGAAGCGCAATACCAGCTCGGCATCCTGCACGCTCGCGGCATGGGTGTGGATCAAAGCTATACGGAGGCTGCAAACTGGTATCGCAAGGCAGCCATGCAGGGGCATGCCGAAGCCCAATACAGTCTCGGTGCACTGCATTTCAATCGTGATATTCCTACCGAGGATTACGCCGAAGCTGCCGGCTGGTACATGAAAGCGGCAGAGCAAGGTCTGCCAAAGGCGCAGTTGAATGTTGCGATTCTGTATTTCCGTGGCGACATTTTCGAGCAGAATCTGGATGAAGCGCTGAAGTGGTATACCAGGGCGGCTGAACAGGGCAATGCCGAAGCGCAGTTCAATCTGGGCAATATGTATGTTCGCGGTATGGGTGTCGAAGAAGACATCGTGCGCGGCACCATGTGGATTCTGGTCTCGATCGAAAACCCTGACGTGGGCAAGCGTATCGTCAGCAAAACCAAGGTGGCAAATTTCAATGCTTCCAAAATGACGGAAGAGCAAAGAGCCAAGACCCGCGCCTGGGCGAACGAATGCAAGGCCAAGAACTACAAGGGCTGCTGATCGGTTTGTTCTGAATATCCCGCAGCGGCTTGAACACGAGGCCGGGTTTCTTTAAAGAAGCCCGGCTTTTTGTTGCGGGGCAGCTTTTTCAGGTGCGCCTCTGCCGATGAGGCGCTGCTGCGGTCAGGATAGGCAAGTGAAGCAAGTATGCGCAGAGGCGGATTGGCGCGGGTGTATTTGGCTCCACGCCCGGATTGATGGGCGCGAAAGCGTGCTTGCAGGTTGTTGGTGATGCCGGCGTAGTAAGTGCCGCCTTCGCATTCGAGCAGGTAGAGATGCCACGACATTCAGATTGGCGCTGATTCAGTAATCTGCGCTGCGGCCGGTGGAGTAGCCATAAGCGTCGTTCTGCCACTCGCCGCAGCGGTCGCAGCGGTGGTCTTGCATGGTTTTGCATAGGGTGAGTTTGTCATGACCGCAGGCGTGGCAAACATGCAATGGCTTGTCTGAAGATTTTGCATGTGTTTCGTGATGCTCTTGGGCAACCCGGGTGCTGCCTAGTCCGTATTTGTTGTCCATGGAAATCTCCGTCGGTTTGGTCCGTGCTGTTATCTTAATCCTGTAGCTGAAGATATCAACCCATTTTTTGGAGGCGCTCTAGTGTGAACACGCCATGGCTTGTTGACCTGACCGATGCTTAACCCTGCCGGGTTGCAGGGTATAATCCATCCCTGCCGGTTAGGAATCTGATTCGAGGAACGCATGTTATGAAAAGTTATCGCAAGGAACTCTGGTTCAACCCGCCGACGCGCGTGGCCTTTATCAACATTACCTCACAGGTGCGCGAGTGCCTGCGCGAAAGCGGCGTCAAGGAAGGTCTGGTGTTGGTGAATGCGATGCACATTACGGCCAGCGTATTCATCAATGACGACGAATCGGGATTGCATCACGATTATCGCGAATGGCTGGAGCGCCTCGCGCCGCACGAACCGGTCAGCAGTTATCGACATAACGATACCGGTGAGGACAATGCCGACGCGCACATGAAGCGGCAAGTGATGGGCCGCGAGGTGGTGGTGGCTATCACCAACGGCCAGCTCGATTTTGGTCCGTGGGAACAGATTTTCTACGGTGAATTCGACGGCCGCCGCAAGAAGCGCGTACTCGTGAAGATTATTGGTGAATAAATGCAGATAAAGGTGCCCGAACTGCTCGCCCCGGCGGGTGATCTCGACCGCATGCGCACGGCTTTCGATTATGGCGCAGACGCGGTGTATGCCGGTCAGCCACGCTACAGCCTGCGTGTGCGCAATAACGGTTTCGGCATGGCCGAGCTGGCTGAAGGCATCGCCGAGGCGCACAGACGCGGCAGGAAATTCTTTGTTGCCAGCAATATTTCGCCGCATAACGCCAAGGTCAAAACCTACATGGCCGACATGGCGCCGGTGATCGCGATGCAGCCGGATGCACTCATCATGTCGGACCCCGGCCTGATGATGATGGTGCGCGAGCAGTGGCCGGAAATGCCGATACACCTTTCCGTGCAGGCCAACACCGTCAACTATGCAACTGTGAAGTTCTGGCAGCGTATGGGACTGACCCGCGTCATTCTCTCGCGCGAGCTGTCGCTCGACGAGATCGAGGAAATCCGTCAGCAGTGCCCCGACATGGAGCTGGAAGTGTTCGTGCATGGCGCCTTGTGCATCGCTTATTCCGGCCGCTGTCTGCTATCCGGCTATTTCAATCATCGCGATCCCAATCAAGGCACTTGCACCAACTCCTGCCGCTGGGATTACAAAGTGCACGACGCAGCGGAAGACCCGGCCGGCGTTATCCGGCTCAGCGATTTCGACTTCAAGGCCGAGATGGAGAAATCCGCCTTGTCTGGTTGTGGCGGCCTGGAGCGTCATCCGGAGGCGGACAAGGTTTACCTGATCGAGGAGAAAGGTCGCCCCGGCGAGCTTTTGCCGATCATGGAAGACGAGCACGGTACCTACATCATGAACAGCAAGGATTTGCGTGCGATCGAGCATGTCGAGCGTCTGATGAAGATCGGTGTGGATTCGCTCAAGATTGAGGGCCGCACCAAGTCACGCTATTACGTTGCGCGTACTTGCCAGAGTTACCGCAAGGCGGTGGACGACGTGCTGGCCGGCCGGCCGTTCGATTACAGCCTGCTCGGCGAGCTGGAGAATCTGGCCAATCGCGGTTACACCGATGGTTTCTATCAGCGGCATCACACAATGGAACACCAGAATTACATGCAGGGCCATTCCAAATCCAATCGCAGCCTGTATGTGGGCGATATCGTCGCTTACGATGCCGAGCGCGGCTTGGCGGATATCGCTGTCAAGAACCGCTTCGCGGTCGGTGACCGTTTGCAGGTGATACAGCCTGAAGGCAACCGCGAGCTGGTGGTGGAAGATCTGTACGACAGGTCCGGCCGGCCGGTGACGGAAGCTGCCGGCAGCGGCATATTCGTGCGCTTGCCGCTTTCAGGGGGCGATTTCAGCAACGCGATGGTAGCGCGTTATCTTTGACAACTGTAGCGGTGCGGCCGTGGCCGCACCGGTCGAGTTCAGCTCTGGATGTAACTTTCGAGTTGCTCGATGAGGAATTGCTGATAGGTGATGGTTTCTTTCACCAGGTCACCGATGGAGAGTATGCCGATGACCTTGCCGTTCTCCACTACCGGTAGATGGCGGATGCGCTTGTCCGACATCAGCTCCATGCATTCATCCGTCAGTTGGTCCGGACTGACGGTGATGACCGTGGTCGACATGATTTCAGAGATTTTGGTTGTTTTTGAGGTCTTGCCCTTGATGACGACTTCACGAGCGTAGTCGCGCTCGGAGAATATACCCGCCAGATGCCCGTCCGCGTCCAGTACCAGCAAAGCGCCAACCTTTTTTTCTGCCATCAGCAGAAGCGCATCGTAGACATTTGCGTCAGGTCTTACCGAGAGAACATCGAAGCCCTTGGCTTCCAATAACTGTCGAACGGTTTTCATACATACCTCCACGTTCTGATTGTTGTTATCCGCTAGTTCAGCCAGCGTCTTATTGAAAATATACACCTCTTTTGGTGATGACCAAACCCTGTGCTTGACTTAGTTAGTTAGCTAACTATAATGAACCTAATTATGTTGCAACTACGCGACCTGCCAAGCCGGGAAACTCTGGAGAAATTCGCTACGCGATATCCGCAAGCCGATATCAGCGCGATTTCCGCTTTTCTGCATCTGTTAAGGGTAGCGACGGATCTGTCAGTCGCGCTGGATGCCTGTTTGAGTCGTCACGGCCTGCTGCAGGGACGCTGGTGGGTGCTGATTCTGCTGATGCGGGAGGAAGCGCTGAGTTCGACGCCATCGGCACTGGCGGAAAAAGCGGGTGTTACCCGCGCCACCATGACCGGTCTGCTGGACGGGCTGGAACGCGACGGGCTGGTCGCAAGAGAGCTGGGTCCGCAGGACAGGCGCAGCGTCTCGATCCGGCTGACGGCAGCCGGGCAGCAGAAGCTGGATGAGGTCATGCCGGATTATTACAGCCGCTTGCGTGCCTGCATGGCGGGGCTGGATGAGCGCGGGCGCGAACAGCTGGATGAAATATTGAATTTGATCAACGGCGGTATCCGCGCTTTTGATGAATAGCAGTGCCGGCGTCATTCCTGTGCCCGGCGCATCGAATTTTTTACCAAGGAGAAAGTAATGCAAAACAATGAGATCCGTAACACTATCCTCGACATCAATGCACGTTGGGACACTGCCTTCAACGCGAAGCAGCCGGACTCAGTCGCTGTACTCTATGACGATGCGGCAACGGTCTTGCCGGCAGGCGCCGCGCAGGTCACCGGCAGCAAGGCGATTTTGCAGTTCTGGACCGATACGATCGCCCTCGGCATCATCGATCACAAGATCGAATTGCTTGAAGCTGGCAGTGACGGCAATCTGGCTTTTCAGCGCGGCCTCTGGAGCGCTGCGATGGTTGACGCGCAAGGTCAGCGCCAGTCGTTCAGCGGCAACCTGCATGTGCTTTACCGCCGTCAGGCCGATGGCAGCTGGAAGGCCTTGACCCACATCTGGAATTGATGCTGAAGACAGAACGCTGAAAATGCCCTGGTCATCGAACAGATTTCGTGCACTGCTTGCGCTGTTGTTGCTCTCGATTCTATGGGGCTACAACTGGGTGGTAATGAAGAACGCGCTGCTGGATGCCGGCCCGTTCCAGTTTGGTGCCTTGCGTACCTTTCTCGGTGCAGTCTGTCTACTGGGCTTGATTCTCATCATGCGCAGGCCGATACGACCGCGCGAAGTACCGACCCTGATCGTACTCGGCCTGCTGCAAACCAGCGGCTTTACCGGCTTGATTATCTGGGCGCTGGTGGAGGGCGGTGCAGGCAAGACTGCTGTGCTGACCTACACCATGCCGTTCTGGGTGATGATCATGGCCTGGCCTCTGCTCGGCGAAAAGATTCAGGGCTCGCAATGGCTGGCGGCACTGCTTTCAGTCATGGGGCTGCTATTCATTCTTGATCCGCTTCATCTTGGAACTGACCAGTTCAGCATGGCACTGGCGGTGCTGGCAGGCATCAGTTGGGCGCTGGCGGTCATGCTGGCGAAAAAGCTGCACCGTCGTGCGCCGGAGCTTGATTTGCTCTCGCTCAC
>DIVE01000129.1:12385-16674 GCA_002423265.1 Methylophilaceae bacterium UBA6140
GTTTTCTGCAATGCGTTGGCCTGGCTCTTGTGGTTGTACGCATTACACCGGCTGGAAGCCGGTGTGGCCAGCATGGTGACCTTGCTGGCGCCGGTGATCGGCGTTGTCGCAGCCTGGTGGGAACTGGACGAACAGCCAACCAGCGGGGAGCTGTGGGGCATGCTGTTGATCGTCGCTTCGCTCGTCATCATTTCGGTACGGGGCATGAAGAAACATCAGCAGATCGACCCCGCAATGGCGCAGGAATGACACCGGCCTGATATGCTAAAATCCACTGCATTTCAGTCAGCAATCAGGGTACATCATGGCAGGTCATTCCAAGTGGGCGAATATTCAGCATCGTAAGGGTCGTCAGGATGCGAAGCGCGGGAAAATCTTCACGCGATTGATCAAGGAAATCACTGTGGCTGCGCGCATGGGCGGCGGTGATGTCGCAACTAATCCAAGGTTGCGTATGGCGGTGGACAAGGCCAAAAGCGAGTCCATGCCCAAGGACAACATCGAAAATGCGATCAAGCGCGGCTCCGGCACGCTGGAAGGCGTCAACTACGAGGAAGTCCGCTATGAAGGTTATGGCATCGGCGGCGCGGCAGTGATGGTCGACTGTCTGACCGACAACAAGCAGCGCACGGTGGCCGATGTGCGTCACGCCTTCAGCAAGTACGGCGGCAATCTTGGTACCGATGGTTCGGTTGCCTTCATGTTCAAGCATTGCGGCGTCATTCTGTTCGAGCCGGGTGCCAGCGAGGAGCGCGTGATGGAAATCGCCCTCGAGGCCGGCGCCGAGGATATCATCACGGACGAAGACGGCAGTATTGAAGTCATCACCCAGCCCAACGATTTTCAGGCGGTCAAGGACGCCCTTGAAGCGGCCGGTCTCAAGCCCGTACACGGAGAAGTGACGATGAAGGCATCGACCGAAACCATATTTGCCGGAGACGATGCGCTCAAGATGCAAAAGCTGCTGGATGCGCTTGACGACCTCGACGACGTACAGGAAGTGTATACCTCGGCAGTCATAGAAGAGTGATGACCTGCCGCATACTCGGGATTGATCCAGGCCTGCGCCAGACGGGTTTCGGGGTGATCGAGCAAAGCGGTGAAAAGCTCATTTATGTCGCCAGCGGCACAATCCGCACCACCTCCGGCAAGGGGGCGGACATTGAGGATTTGCCTACGCGCCTGAAGACCATTCTGGATAGCCTGTTCGAGGTGATCGACACCTATGCGCCGCAACAGGCAGCCGTCGAAAAGGTCTTCGTCAACGTCAATCCGCAATCGACCTTGCTCCTGGGGCAGGCGCGCGGTGCCGCAATCAGCGCCGCTGTGCTGCGGCAGTTGCCGGTGGCCGAATACACTGCCCTGCAGGTCAAGCAATCGGTGGTCGGCAACGGCCATGCCGCCAAGGAGCAAGTGCAGGAAATGGTCAAACGTCTGCTCAAGCTGTCGGCGAACCCAAGCCCGGATTCCGCTGATGCGCTTGCCTGCGCGATCTGTCATGCACACGGCGGTCAGGGATTGGGCAAACTGGCGACGGCTGGTTTTCGTGTGCGCGGCGGTAGGCTAATATAAGCCCATGTATTCATCTCTCAACCCATTTTCCGGAATCTTTTCATGATCGGTCGCCTCAATGGTGTTCTGCTTGAAAAAACACCGCCGCTGGTACTGATCGACGTCAATGGCGTCGGTTACGAGTGTGAAGTGCCGATGAGCACTTTTTACAATTTGCCGGCAATAGGCGATAAGGTCGTTCTGCTGACCCAGTTCATCGTGCGCGAAGACGCGCAATTGCTTTACGGATTTGGTAGCGAGCGCGAACGTGCAACCTTCCGCCAGCTGTTGAAGGTCAATGGTGTCGGCGCAAAATCCGCGCTCTCCATACTGAGCGGATTGTCGGTGGACGATCTGGTGCAGGCGGTTGCTCTGCAGGACACAGCCTTGCTGACGCGGGTGCCCGGTGTCGGTAAAAAAACTGCCGAACGTCTGTTGCTGGAGCTAAGAGACAAATTCTCGATCGAGGGTGTCAGCGCGAGCCAGGGTGCGGCAGCCAAATCGGCCGGCGCGGATGTGCTCAATGCTCTGCTGGCGTTGGGCTACAACGAGCGCGAAGCGTTGGCGGCGGTCAAACAACTGCCGCCGGACGCTGCGGTCGCGGATGGCATCAAGTTTGCGTTGAAGTCACTTTCCAAAACCTGACGGAAGATTGAACGATGATAGAAACCGACCGTTTGATCGCACCGGCAGCGCAAAGCCCGCAGGAAGAGGCGATAGAGCGAGCGTTGCGGCCCAAGGTGCTGGATGAATATATCGGCCAGCAAAAGGCGCGCGGCCAACTTGAGATTTTCATCAACGCCGCGCGCGGGCGTGCCGAAGCGCTTGACCATGTCTTGCTGTTCGGCCCGCCAGGCCTAGGCAAAACCACGCTTGCGCATATTATTGCGCGTGAAATGGGCGTTAATCTGCGCCAGACATCAGGCCCCGTGCTGGAGCGCGCAGGCGATCTCGCCGCGTTGCTGACCAATCTCGAACCCAACGACGTGCTGTTCATTGACGAGATACACCGTCTGTCGCCGGTGGTGGAGGAAATTCTTTACCCGGCGATGGAGGATTATCGTCTGGATATCATGATCGGCGAAGGGCCCGCCGCACGTTCCGTGCGTCTCGACTTGCCGCCGTTCACCTTGGTCGGCGCAACAACCAGGGCCGGTATGCTGACCAACCCGTTGCGCGATCGTTTCGGTATTGTTTCCCGGCTGGAATTTTATACGGCAGATGAATTGGCACGTATTGTGCATCGATCGGCAGACTTGCTGGAAGTGCCGATGCAGGCGGCCGGTGCGCTGGAAATTGCAAAACGCTCGCGTGGCACGCCTCGTATTGCCAACCGGCTGCTGCGACGTGTGCGCGATTATGCACAGGTCAAGAGTGATGGCACGGTCAGCTCCGAGATTGCCGATGCGGCGTTGAAAATGCTGGATGTCGATCAGCTCGGTTTTGATGTGATGGACAGAAAGCTATTGCAGGCCGTGCTGGAAAAGTTCGGCGGCGGCCCGGTCGGGCTCGACAATCTCGCGGCGGCGATAGGCGAAGAGCGCGATACGATAGAAGACGTGCTGGAGCCTTATCTGATTCAACAGGGCTATTTGATGCGCACGCCGCGCGGGCGGGTGGCGACTCAGCTGGCTTATCAGCATTTCGGCTTGCCGGTGCCGACGGCATTGGCAAGCGCTACGCTGTGGCAGGAATGATGCGCTTCGATTGGCCGGTCAGGGTTTATTATGATGATACGGACGGCGGCGGCGTGGTGTATCACGCCAATTATCTGAGATTCATGGAGCGGGCGCGTACCGAGTGGTTGCGTAGTCTGGGCTTTGAGCAGACGGAACTGAAAAGCGAGCTGGGAGTCATCTTCGTTGTGCGAGCGGTTACGCTACAATACAAGCGTGCAGCTGCATTCAACGATGCGCTCGATGTGGCGACCCTGCTGACCAGGGTAGGCAGAAGTTTATTGGTGTTTGAACAAAAGATTTACCGGCATCAGCAAATCATGACTGAGGCCGAAGTCGAGGTGGTTTGCGTCAATGCCGCCGATTTCAAACCGGCAAGCATTCCGCCATCCGTGCGCCGCATGATCGAGGCCGGCATGCGGGAAACCCCAAGCAAAAAATCTAAGCAAATAATGGAGTCTGAATGAACCCGACTGATTTACATGCGACCACGGATATGTCGATTATTGCCCTGATTTCGGGTGCCAGTGTGCCGGTACAGATGGTGATGCTGATTCTGGTGCTGGCATCGCTGGTTTCATGGTGGTACATCTTTATCAAGTTCTTCACCCTGAAACGTTCGGATCAGGAAGCCGAGGATTTCGAGAACAAGTTCTGGTCGGGCGGCGATCTCAACCTGTTGTATGAGAGCGTCACGGCCGGCCGCAGAAAGCCGCAGGGCATTGCCAGCATGTTCGAGGCCGGTTTCAAGGAATACGCCAGACTCAAGCGTCAGGGCGGGCTGGAGGTCAGCGACGTCATGGAAGGTTCGCGCCGCGCCATGCGAGCCGCCTACAACCGTGAAATGGACGATCTCGATGCGCACTTGCCGTTTCTGGCTTCAGTCGGTTCTGTCAGTCCGTATATCGGTCTGCTCGGTACGGTCTGGGGCATCATGAATGCCTTTCTCGGATTGGCCAATACCGCACAGGCTACCTTGGCACAAGTAGCGCCCGGCATTGCCGAAGCGCTGATCGCGACCGCGATCGGTTTGTTTGCCGCGATTCCGGCAGTGATTGCCTA
>DIVE01000129.1:16760-27635 GCA_002423265.1 Methylophilaceae bacterium UBA6140
GGTGTGGTCGAGTTACCTAGCGTCGGTCAGGCGCTGAAGCAGCCGGTCAGCCCGCCGTTGGTGTTGAGCGTGAAAGCGGACAAGCGCATTGAGCTCGATGGCAAGTTGATGCAGCGCGACGAATTGCTGTTCGCCGTGCGAACGCAGCTGGAGAAAGACCCGCAACGTTCGGTGGTGATCGCTGCGGATAAAAGCGTTAATTACGGTGAAGTCATTGCGATTATGGATTTGATGAAGCAGGGCCAGGTCGAAAAAGTCGGCCTGCTGCTCAGCCCCATCCCCAACTGAGCTTATGATACGTTCGCATGAGAATCCGGTCGCGCTGAAAGCGGGCGCGCTATCGTTGCTGGTGCACATCGTTCTGCTGGCGGTGCTGGTCATTTCGTTCAACTGGAAGGTGATACAACCGGCCAGTATTGCGACGGTCGAGTTATGGGACGAGCTGCCGAGCAAGCCGGTGATGCCAAAGCCGGAGCCGGTAATCGAACCGCCGAAAATTGAACCGAAGCCGCCGGTACCAGAGCCGAAGCCGGAACCAAAGCCGGAACCGGAACCCAAAGCCGAGATTCAGGTGAAGAAGGAAGCACCAAAACCCAAGATCGAACCGAAAAAACCGGACCCCAAAATAAAAGAGCAGGAAGACAAGAAAAAACGCCTGGAAGAAGAGCGGCAGAAAAAAGCGCTGGAAGAGCTCAAGCGCGCAATGCTGGAAGAAGACACGGCGAAGCCTGCCGCAGCAAGTCCGCCGGGTCCGCAGACGTCGCCTGCGGTGAATCAGGGTGAGGTCGATAAATATATCAACATGATTAACAACAAGATCCGCCGCAATGTGAACTCGCAGTTGTGTGGCTCTGGAGATCCGGAGCTGCAGTTCGCCATTTCGCTGGCACCGACCGGAGAGGTTCTGGGCGCGCCGAAATTGCTGAAAGGTAGTGGCATGAGCGCTTGTGACGAGTCGGTGGAACGGGCGATTTTACTGGCGCAGCCTTTACCGGTTCCGCCGCAGCCGGATTTGTTTGCGCAATTCAGGGAGTTGAAACTGAAATTTCATCCAAATCGGTAATAATGTCCGTAGCTTACAGGCCTTGTGCATGTGCTTTCGCACAGGGGAACTTTGCATAACTTTTTATTACTAATTTTCATATGACATATATCCGAAACTATCTGCGCCTGCTTGCAGGCCTTTTTTTGATGCTGCTGCCGTTCAGCAGTCATGCTGCGCTCACCATCGAGATTGTCGGCGGGGCGGCGCAACAGATTCCGATAGCGATCGTGCCGTTCGCGCAACCTGCCGATTTCAAGGGGGCGCCACAAGATGCGATGGCCAGCGTCATCGGCGCGGATCTGCAGCGTAGCGGCCTGTTCCGCGTGCTGGAGACGCGCGGTGTGGTCAATCAACCGACCGATATTTCGCAGGTTCGTTATGCCGATTGGGCGGCGCTGCAAGCGCAGGCGTTGACGATAGGCAGCATTGAAAATCTGCCGGGCAATCGTCTCAAAGTCAGCTTCCGCCTGCTGGATGTGCTGAAACAAACCCAGCTTGCAGGTCTGGAATACAACATCGCGCCCAATCAGCTACGCATGACCGCGCATAAAATCGCCGATGTGATCTATGAAAAACTTACCGGTGAGCCCGGCGTTTTCGCCACAAGGATCACGTATGTATCAAAGGCGGGGAAACGTTATTCGCTGCAGGTAGCCGATGCCGACGGCTTTAATTCGCAAACCGTGGTTTCATCGGCCGAACCTATCATTTCGCCGAGTTGGTCACCGGATGGCACAAAACTCGCTTATGTTTCCTTCGAGAAAAAGAAACCGGTGGTTTATGTACAGTCCCTGGTCTCCGGACAGCGTTATGTTCTGGCCAATTTCAAGGGCAACAACAGTGCGCCGGCCTGGTCGCCTGATGGCAAGCGTCTGGCTATCGTGCTCACGCATGCCGCAAATTCGCAGGTTTATGCCATCAATGCGGACGGCACCGGGTTGCAGCAACTGACCAGAACCAGTGCGATCGATACCGAGCCGGTATGGTCGCCTGACGGACAGTTCATTTATTTCACTTCCGACCGGGGCGGCTCGCCGCAGATTTACCGCATGACCGCTTCAGGTGGCAGTCCACAGCGCATGACCTTCGATGGCAGTTATAACGTCAGTCCGCGGATTTCGCCTGATGGAAAAATGTTGTCCTTCATCAAGCGGGATGGCGACATTTTCCGTGTTGCAATTCAGGATCTGATGACGGGTCAGGTACAGGTGCTAAGCGAGACACGTAACGACGAGTCCCCGAGTTTCGCGCCGAACGGTCGCATGATTCTCTATGCGACCTCGATGGGCGGCAGGGGTACCCTGGCTGCGGTGTCGTCGGATGGCAGGGTGCGGCAGCGGTTGAGTGACACCGGCGGTGATGTCCGTGAACCAGCCTGGGGCCCGCGTGTCAATTAAGTTCTGAAGGTTTTATTTGAGGCAATTTTTTTGCCTTGGGTTCGTTATGCTGTAAAGTTCTATTTGTTCTATTTTTAGTTAAGTTAATACAAGGAGAGAAATAATGAATAAAGGTCTGATTGGAACCATCCTGCTGGCTGTGATGCTCACTGCTTGCTCAAGCAAGCCGATGAAAGACGCCCCTGCACCAGTAGAAGACAAGGCACCTGCAGCAGTCAGCACAACTTCCGATAGCGACAGTGCAGCAACATCCGGCGCTACTTCATCGGATGTAGCCTACAACCCGCTGAAAGATCCGAACAACATTCTTTCCCAACGCAGCATCTATTTCGATTTCGACAAGGATGAAGTCAAGTCCGAGTTCCGTCCGCTGATTGAAGCTCACGCCAGCTACTTGAACCAGAATGCCGGTGCCAATGTTGTGCTGCAAGGTCATGCCGATGAAATCGGTACCCGTGAATACAACCTGGCTCTGGGTCAACGCCGTTCTGTTTCCGTCAAGAAGGTCATGAACCTGCTCGGCGTACAAGACAGGCAGATAGAGACCGTCAGCTATGGCGAAGAGCGCGCGACCGGCACCGATGCCACCAGCCGTCAGAAAGATCGTCGCGTAGATATCATCTATCAAGGCGAGTAAGCAGGAGCTTTTATGCGTTGGCTGATTCTGGGTTCGGTTCTTTTGCTGGCATTGTCACAGAACGCGCATGCGTTTCTGGAGGACAAGGAAGCGCGCAAGAAAATTACCGAAAATCAGACTCAGAATCAGGCAGCATTCAACGAGCTGAAAAAGAATCAGCAGGCTCTGGAAGAGCGTTTGGCAGCGATCGAAGCCATCGTCAAAGGCCAGGGTCTGCTTGATTTGTTAAGTCAGGTCGAGCAGCTGAATCAGGAGCTTAGCCGGCTGAAAGGCGAACTGGAAGTCGCCAACCACAACATCACGATTACTCAACAGCGTCAGCGCGATTTGTACGCTGATACTGATACCCGATTGCGCCAGCTGGAAAGCAGCGCGACACAGGCAGCGCCGGCTGCGGAGTCTGCTGCCAACGGCGGCGATGCGACTCAGGAAGCCTCGGCAGAAAACAGGGATTTTGAAGCCGCGCAGGCACTGGCCAATGCATCCAGACACAGGGAAGCATTCGAGGCATTTGATAAATATCTGCAAGCCTACCCGAACAGTTCGCGTGTGCCAGAAGCGCAGTACGCATTGGGTTATGCCCAGTTTTCATTGAAGAATTACAAGGCTTCGATGGCGACCCAGCAGAAATTGCTGCAGCAGTTCCCCGAACACCCGAAGGCGGCGGACGCCATGTATAACATCGCCAATTCGCAAATTCAGTTGTCCGATGTCGAAGGCGCCAAGAAAACCCTGCGACTTTTGCTCAGCAAGTATCCCAAGAGCGACGTGGCGCCAGCGGCGCAAAAACGTCTCACGGTGCTCGAATCCATCAAAACAAGGTAAGCTCGCGCTGGTCGAGCTAATCGCGCTATGCGCGTATAATCACGCTTCCTTTTTTCCGCATCCGGCACGTAGCCCAGCGACATGACACTCAGGATTCACGAAATTTTCCATTCCCTGCAAGGCGAATCCTCCCGGACCGGGTTGCCGACCGTGTTCGTGCGCCTGACCGGCTGTCCGATGCGCTGTGTCTATTGTGATACGGCGTATGCTTTCAGCGGCGGCGGCAACATGACGCTGGAACAGATCATGGACAAGGTGGCGGAGTATGGTGCGCGCTACGTTACAGTCACCGGCGGCGAACCGCTGGCTCAGAAAAAGTGCCTCGACCTTCTGCGCAGGCTATGTGATGCCGGCTATGCAGTGTCTCTGGAAACCGGCGGAGCGGTCGATACCAGCGGCGTTGATCCGCGCGTGTCGGTGATTCTGGATATCAAGACGCCGGGTTCAGGTGAGCTGGAAAACAACCGCTGGGACAATCTGGATCGTTTGAAGCCGCAGGACGAAGTGAAGTTCGTACTTTGCGACCGCGCGGATTACGACTGGGCCAAGCAGTTTCTGGTCGAGCGCCGCATTGCAGATCAATGCAGCGTTCTTTTCTCGCCGGTCTATGGCCGGCTCAACCCGACCGAGCTGGCTGAATGGATATTGCAGGACAGGCTGCCGGTTCGCATGCAGGTCCAGTTGCACAAGATACTCTGGGGCGAAAAGCCGGGGGTTTAGGAATTGCAGATGAAGAATATACCCGCAAGGGGCATGCCCGCCGAGTACCCGCCGCGTAGCGGCGCCCCCGGCGCCAAAGCTGTTGTATTGCTCTCCGGCGGGCTTGATTCCGCCACGGTTCTGGCCATCGCCCGCAGCCATGGTTTCGACTGCTATTGCCTGAGCCTCGATTACCACCAGCGCCATGTTGCCGAGCTGAAGGCGGCTGAAAAAATTGCCGTATTCCATGGTGCAGCTGCCCATCGCGTGGCACAACTCGATCTCTCCATGTTCGGCGGCTCAGCGCTGACGGATGCGCATATCGATGTGCCGGAAGCGCCGACTGAAGGCATTCCGGTCACTTACGTGCCTGCACGCAATACCATCATGCTCTCGCTCGCCCTTGCCTGGGCCGAAGTGCTGGACGCGCGTGATATTTTTATCGGGGTCAACGCGCTGGATTATTCCGGTTATCCGGATTGCCGCAAGGAGTATGTGCAGGCATTTCAGCGCATGGCCAATCTGGCCACCAAATCCGCGGTGGAAGGCAGAACGATTACCGTACACGCGCCGTTGATCGATTTGAGCAAGGCGCAGATCATTCAGCAAGGCTTGAGCCTGGGTGTCGATTATGCGATGACGGTCTCCTGTTATCAGGCGGATGAGCAGGGGCGGGCCTGTGGATTGTGCGATTCCTGCCGCTTCCGGCGCGAGGGCTTTGCTGCTGCCGGGGTTGCCGACCCGACGCATTATCAAAATGTTTCGTTGGCGTCAGATAAACCTTGCCAAAGTATTAAAAAATAACGTAAAATCCGCCCCTTTCTGCAAAAACTTTAAGAGAACAAATATATGGTGATCATTCGATTGGCCCGTGGTGGCGCGAAGAAAAACCCTTTTTACAGTGTCGTGGTTGCAGATTCCCGCAATCGCCGCGATGGCCGCTTCATTGAGCGCGTCGGTTTTTATAACCCGCTGGCTAAGGGCGCTCAGGAAAGTCTTCGTCTTGATGAAGCTCGCATCAGCCACTGGCAAAGCCATGGTGCACGTCTGTCCGACTGCGTCGCGCGTCTGGTCAAGCTGCACGCCAAGGGTCCTGAAGGTATGCAAGCTGTCAAGCAGAAGGATGCTGCCAAGGCAGAGGCCGTCAAGGCCAAGGCTGCAGCCGCAGAAGCTGCCAAGTTGAAGGCAGCTGCCGATGCCAAGGCTGCTGAAGAAGCTGCCGCCGCTGCAGAAGCAAAAGCAGCAGCTGAAGCCCAGGCTGCAGAAGCTCCGGTTGCAGAAGCAAGCGAAACACCAGAAACTCCTGACGCTGCCTGATAAGGCAAGGCTGCCTGCGATGAAGCCGGTAGCTGAGAAGTAAGTGAGTGATATGGTCATCATGGGGCGCATCGTCGCCCCATACGGCATTTATGGCTGGCTGAAAATTCAGCCTGATACCGAAATGCTCGACGGCCTGCTGGATTACCCGGACTGGTGGCTGGGCCGGGAAGGTCAGTGGCAGAAATATGAGGTAGAGACCGCCAGGGTCCACAGCAACACCCTGCTGGTCAAGCTGAAGGGTGTGACGGACCGCGATGCTGCGTTTGCGCTCAAGGGCAGGCAAGTCGCAGTTCCGCGCGAGCAGTTGCCGGAACCGGAAGAAAACGCTTATTACTGGTCCGACCTGATCGGTTTGCAGGTGAAGAACCTGCAGGATGTCGATCTCGGCAAGGTGGCGGAGCTGTTCGAAACCGGCGCCAATGATGTGATGCTGGTCAAGGGTGAACGCGAGCGTTTGCTGCCGTTCATAGCCCAGGTTGTGCTGGATGTGAACCTCGATGCTGGCACCATGCTGGTGGATTGGGATGCGGAGTTTTGAGCGAAACGGCGTATCAGTTTGACGTTGTCACATTGTTCCCGCAGATGTTCGAGGCGGTCACGCAATCTGGCATCACGGCAAGAGCGCTGGAAAGAAAGATTTATCAATTGTCGCTGTGGAACCCGAGGGATTTCACTACAGACAATTACAAAACCGTAGATGACAGACCCTACGGAGGCGGCCCCGGCATGGTGATGCTGCCTGAACCGCTGGAGAAAGCCATCGTTGCGGCAAAAGCGCGGCAGCAGGCAGCGGGCGTCAAGCAAGTCAGGGTCATTCATCTGTCGCCACAGGGCAAACCGCTGACCCATCAAATCGTCATGCAATTGGCGGCGACGGAAGGCCTAGTGCTGCTGGCCAGCCGTTATGAAGGCGTTGATGAGCGCCTGTTGGAAAGCCTAGTCGATGAAGAGATTTCGATCGGCGATTATGTGCTGTCAGGCGGCGAGTTGCCCGCCATGGTGTTGCTGGATGCCATCGTCAGACAGTTGCCGGGTGCTCTGGGCGATGCCGATTCGGCGGCAGAGGATTCGTTTGTGGACGGCTTGCTGGATTGTCCGCATTACACCCGCCCTGAGGTTTACAAGGGCGTGAGAGTGCCGGAAGTGTTGATGTCCGGCCATCATGCAAAGATCAAGCAATGGCGACTGAAAATGTCATTGCAGAGAACCCGGATCAAACGTCCGGATTTACTGGCCGCAAGGCCGTTGTCAAAAGAGGAGTCTCGGCTGCTAAAGGAAATTGAGCAGGAACAAGACTCGCATAACTAGAAGGAGCAACAAAATGGCTAATATTATCGAAATGCTGGAAAAGGAAGAGATTGCCCGTCTTGGCAAGAATATTCCTTCTTTCGCCCCGGGTGACACCGTAGTGGTTGGCGTCAACGTGGTTGAAGGTACCCGTAAGCGCGTTCAGGCTTACGAAGGTGTGGTGATTGCGATCCGCAATCGCGGTCTCAATTCTTCTTTCATCGTTCGCAAGATTTCTTCCGGTGAAGGTGTTGAGCGTACATTCCAGACATACTCTCCGCTGATTGCCAGCATCGAAGTCAAGCGCCGCGGTGATGTCCGTCGCAGCAAGCTTTACTACCTGCGTGAGCGTTCCGGCAAGTCCGCACGTATCAAGGAAAAGCTGAAAGCGCGTGACAAGGAAGTCATGGCACCGGAAGCTGCTGCAGAGTAAGCTTGTCGTTTCAGGAAAAGCCCCGAGTTTCGGGGCTTTTTTATTTGCGCTACCATAGGGTATGAATCCACCATTCGATGCGATAGTTGCTGCGCCGTTCGGCAGTGTCGGCATACGCGTCCGCGATGATTTTCTGCTGGCGCTGGATTTACTGCATACGCCAGTTGAGCAGCGGCTTCCTGAAGAGCCCTTTATCCGGCATGTCGCCGCCTGCTTGCTGCGATATTTTGACGACTCCCGCTCTGCGCTTGATCTGCCGGTAGCGCTCGAGGGGACGCCTTTTCAGAAGCGGGTCTGGCGCGCGATTGCAGCGATTCCGCCCGGCCAAACCATGACTTACAGTGCGCTTGCCCAGCGCGTCGGCTCGGGCCCTCGCGCCGTTGCCAACGCCTGCGGGGCCAACCGGGTGCCGCTGCTGATTCCTTGCCATCGGGTGGTGGCAAAAAACGGTATCGGCGGCTTCATGCAGGGCGCTGAAAACGGTCTCGCCATCAAGGCATGGCTTCTGCGGCACGAGAGCGGGCAATGAGTGCCGACAATCAGGCCTTGCTCGACAACTTCATCGATCATCTCTGGCTGGAAGACGGCCTCTCGAAAAATACGTTGCAGAGCTATCGTCTTGATTTGGACGCTTTTGCCGGCTGGTTGCTACAAACCGAAAACAAGCATCTCGATCAGGCTGTTCAAGCCGATATCCAGCAATATCTCGCTGTCAGATTTCCGCAGAGCAAACCTCGCAGTATCAGCCGTTTGATTGCCAGTTTGCGTCGCTTCTATCGTCATGCGCTAAGAGAGGGACGAATTACGGTGGATCCAACGTTACAAATCGATTCGCCGAAGTTGCCGCGCTCGCTGCCAAAAAGCCTGAACGAGGAAGAGGTGGAGGCCTTGCTTAATGCGCCTGATACTGTGCAGCCGATTGGCATGCGAGATCGCGCCATGCTGGAATTGCTATATGCCTGCGGCCTGCGCGTATCCGAGCTGGTCGGCTTGAAAGTGATGGAAGTCAGCCTGCAGGAGGGCGTCATCCGCGTGACTGGCAAGGGAAGCAAAACCCGCCTGGTGCCGATGGGCGAAGAAGCAGTGGAGTGGCTGGGACAATATCTGAAAACGTCGAGACCCGAAATCCTGCAGAAACGCCTGAGCGATAGTCTGTTCGTCACCCAGCGCGGCGAGGCCATGACGCGTCAGGCTTTCTGGTATCTGATCAAACGTTATGCCTTGCTTGCCGGTATTCACAAGCCGATGTCGCCACACGTGTTGCGCCATGCCTTTGCCACCCATTTGCTGAATCACGGCGCCGACCTCAGAGTGGTGCAGTTGCTGTTGGGCCATGCCGATATTTCCACTACGCAGATTTATACCCATGTGGCGCGCGAGCGTCTCAAGCAGTTACACGCGATACATCACCCCAGAGGATAGTAAAACCAGTGGCCATTCCGGCACAGCCGGAATCGAGACGGCATCTTGAAGCTGATGATCTCGCCCGCTCTATCACCGGCCATCATTTATGGCGCGTTTCTTTCGATGATGACGCCCAGCGCCTTGAGGCCGGGCAGTATGCCCGGTTTCGAGATTTTGATCTTTACCCGGGGGGCGCCGAATTCCTTGATGATCAACTGGCAAAGGTGTTCTGCCATGGCTTCGACCAGCCTGAAGCTGTTGACTCCAAGTGTTTCGCGAATACGCGCGACGACCCGGCCGTAATCGATGGTGTCTTCGATCGCATCAGATTGGCAGGCGCGGCTGTGCGGCATGTCGATTTCGATGTCGAGCACAATGGTTTGCGCTGTCATCCGCTCCCAGTCCGGTACGCCAAGTTTGGTCTCGACTCTGACTTCGCTTAGAAATATGGTATCCATGGTTTAGAATCCTCTCTTATCGCATTTTAGAGCATTCGTTATGGTTGAAGCAGGCTTTGTGATTGCCGCCTATCTGTTGGGTTCGATTTCATTCGGGATTCTGATGAGCAAGGTCTTCGGCTTGCCGGACCCGCGCACTGTCGGCTCAGGCAACCCGGGGGCGACCAATGTGCTGCGTAGCGGCAAGAAACTGGCGGCTTTTCTCACCCTGTTCGGCGATGCCTTCAAAGGCTATCTGGCAGTGTGGGCTGCAGCACGTTACGGTTTGAGCGATGTGGGGATTTGCCTGGTGGGCTTGTCAGTATTCATCGGCCATCTTTACCCGGTCTATTACGCGTTCAAGGGCGGCAAGGGGGTGGCAACGGCATTGGGGGTGTTGCTGGCGATATCGCCGTGGCTGGGCTTGTCGGTATTGCTGACCTGGATACTGGCCTTCGCCATCTGGCGTTATTCCTCACTGGCGGCAATTCTGGCGGCGCTGTTGGCGCCGGTATTCGCCTGGCGCCTGTTCGGCGGCCCGGATATCTATTTCGCAACGACCATCCTGCTGGCGTTGTTGCTGGTCTGGCGTCACCGCAGCAATATTCGTAATCTTCTGAGCGGCACCGAGGGCGGATTCGGCAAGGGCAAATCCTAGGGCTTCTGCAGTTCGGCCAGATCCCAGCGCGGGCGCACGGTGAAACTGTAGCCTTTCCCCTCGGCGCTTCCTGCCGGCAGGTTTTTCAGCCGCATGGCGCCGGCAAAGGCAATCATTGCGCCGTTGTCGGTGCAGAATTCCAGCCGCGGATAGCTGACCTTGCACAGTCTTCGTGCGGTTGCCTGATTCAGGCGTTCCCGCAATCTGGCGTTGGCGCCAACGCCGCCCGAGACAATCAGGCTGTCGAGGCCGGTTTCGCGCAATGCCGCCATGCATTTTGCAGTCAACACTTCTGTCACGGCTTCCTGAAATTCGCAGGCGATGTCGGCTTTGGATTCTTCCGGCAGTTCGCCATGCAGCGCTTTTTGTTCGTTGACGATACTGAGCACGGCAGTTTTGAGGCCGCTGAAACTGAAGTTCAGATCGCCGCTGTGCAGCAAAGGCCGCGGCAATTTGAATTTTCCGGGCTTTCCTTGCGTTGCCAGTCTGGATAGTGCCGGGCCGCCGGGATACCCCAGCCCCAGAAGTTTTGCGGTTTTGTCGAAGGCTTCTCCGGCTGCATCGTCCAGCGTATCGCCCAGCAGCTCGTAATCACCGATCGCGGAAACGCGCATCAGCTGCGTATGGCCGCCGGAAACCAGCAATGCAACGAACGGGAACGAAGGCGGATTTTCTTCCAGCAGCGGGGCCAGCAGATGCCCTTCAAGATGGTGCACGCCCAGCGTGGGAACAT
>DIVE01000046.1 GCA_002423265.1 Methylophilaceae bacterium UBA6140
CGCTCGTTCTCCGGCCTGTACAAATAATACGCCTCATCGATAAAGAGTACGCCCCCCATGGCCTTCTTCAATATCTCGCGCGTTTTCGGCGCCGTGTGGCCGATGTACTGGCCGACCAGATCGTCGCGTGTAACACTGACCACATGGCCTTTACGCACATAACCGAGCCGGTGCAGCATCTCTGCCATGCGCAAGGCAACCGTAGTCTTGCCGGTGCCGGGGTTGCCGGTGAAACACATGTGCAGACTGGGCGCCGCCGATTCGATGCCGAGCTGCTGCCGTGCGCGGGACACCACCAGAAACGCGGCAATCTCGCGGATCCGCTGCTTGACCGGCGCCAGCCCGACCAACTCGCGGTCGAGCTGTTCCAGCACTTCGCCGATATTGGCTTCACGCAGGATCTGCTGCAGATCGATCTCGCTCATGGCATTTTATCTGCCGGCCCGCTCGGTCGAATACGGCCGCGTTGTATAGCGAATATTGCGCCCGTCGGCCTCCTGCCGCGTGAGGCCGAAGCCGGGCTCATGGGCAGGACGATTGACGATAAAACTCATCACCGTCGATTCGACGCCGCGCGTGTTATCGAAGGCGTTGATCTTGATGTAGCTGTCCGGGTTGGCCTTGCGGCAGGCTTCCAGCTCGAAGGTGACCGCAGCGCCATCCCTGATCTCGAACATGGGTGGACCCCACATGCTCCAGTAGACGTTGCGCGGATGCGGGTCGTCGGTCCACTCGATGGCGATTGCCCAGCCCTTGCTGATGGCGTAATCGACCTGCGCGCGGATTTCGGCCTCCGTCAGCGGCGGCAAAAATGAAAACTGTCCTTGCGTGATATGCATGCTGCTCTCCTTCTTCAGCGCTTAATTCGAAGTGGTCGGTGTCGCGACGAAATCCGGCGTGTCGGTCGAGGTGTAGTTGAACGAAACATCCTTCCAGGTTTCCAGCGCCTGCTCCAGCGGCTTGCACCACCTGGCCGCCGTGCGCAGGATATCCGGCCCCTCGTTGAGAATGTCGCGCCCCTCGTTGCGGGCTTTCACCATCGCCTCAATGCCGACGCGGTTGGCCGTCGCACCGGCCTGAATACCGCCGGGATGGCCGATGGTGCCGCCGCCGAACTGCAGCACCACATCATCGCCGAACAGATGCAGCAACTGATGCATCTGCCCCGCATGAATACCGCCGGATGCTACCGGCATCACCTTGCGCAGATCAGCCCAATCCTGATCGAAAAACAGGCCGCGCGAGAAATCCTGGCGGGTGACACTATCGCGGCAGACGTTGTAATAGCCCTGCACTGTCATCGGATCGCCTTCCAGCTTTCCCACCGCCGTACCTGCATGCAGGTGATCGACACCTGCCAGCCGCAACCATTTGGCGATAACACGGAAGGATACGCCGTGGTTTTTCTGCCGCGTATAGGTGCCGTGGCCGGCACGGTGCATGTGCAGAATCATGTCGTTCTTGCGCGCCCAGTTGCTGATCGACTGAATCGCCGTCCAGCCGATGACGAGATCGACCATGATGATGTTGGAGCCCAGCGTCTTTGCCATTTCGGCACGCTCGTACATGTCCTCCATGGTCGCCGCAGTGATATTGAGGTAATGCCCCTTGATCTCGCCCGAATTGGCCTGCGCCTTGTTCACCGCCTCCATGCAGAACAGGAAGCGGTCGCGCCAGTGCATGAACGGCTGGCTGTTGATGTTCTCGTCATCCTTGGTGAAATCCAGCCCGCCGGTCAACCCTTCGAAGACGACGCGGCCGTAATTCTTGCCGGAAAGCCCGAGCTTGGGCTTCATGGTCGCGCCCAATAACGGACGGCCATATTTGTCCAGCCGCTCGCGTTCGACGATGATGCCGGTCGGCGGCCCCTTGAAGGTCTTGACGTAGGCGACCGGGATGCGGATGTCCTCCAGCCGCGCCGCTTTCAAGGGCTTGAAGCTAAACACGTTGCCGATCAGCGAGGCGGTGACGTTAGCGATGGAGCCTTCCTCGAACAGGATGATATCGTAGGCGATATAGGCGAAATACTGCGCCTCCTTGTCAGTACCCGGACCGGTTCCCGGCACCGGGTCGATGCGGTAGGCCTTGGCCTGATAATCCTCGTGTGCGGTCAGCATGTCGGTCCAGACCACGGTCCAGGTCGCAGTGGAAGATTCTCCGGCAACGGCGGCAGCCGCTTCTTCGGTATCCACACCCTCCTGCGGCGTGATGCGGAACACGCAGATGAAATCCGTGGCTTTCGGCTCATAATCCGGACGCCAATAGCCCATCTGCTTGTACTTCAGCACGCCGCCCTTGTAGCGTTCCTTGATGTCGGTAATTCTGCCCTCGGTTTGAATGCCCATCTGCTGCCTCCGTCTGATCTGCCTGAACGTTTTTCAATACCACTGATTCGATGAAGCCACTTTAAACCTACGCTCTATTAAGGTAAATTAACTATTAATTTAGTTTTAAGTAAGTTCAGCTTATGAAAAACCTCACCATACGGCAGATCAGAATCTTCATTGCGGCAGCAAAGCACATGAGTTTCAGCAGGGCGGCGGAAGAACTGCACGTCACCGCGCCGGCGGTTTCATTGCAGATCAAGGAAATGGAAGCCGACATCGGCGTCAGCCTGTTTGCCAGAAACGGCAGAAGCATAGAGCTGACCTCGGCAGGCGAGTATTTCCTGCTTTACGCCAGGCGCATCATCGTCACACTGAAAGAAGCCGGCGATACGATGGAACGCATGAAAGGACTGGACGCACGCATCCTGAAGATCGGTCTGGTCAGCACGGCAAAATATTTCGTGCCGCAAATTCTCGGCCAGTTCAAGCGCGATTATCCGAAAACGCAGATCCGCATCGAGGTGAGAAACCGGCAGCAACTGGTCGAGCTGTTACGCGAAGGCGATATCGACATCGCCATCATGGGGCGGCCGCCGCGCGAAATCGACACCCGCGTCGAAGCTTTCGCCGAACACCCGCACGTGTTCATCGCCAGCCCGGAACATCCGCTGGCGCAACGCGAAAACATCCCGCCCAAGGCACTCAACCATTTCGAACTGATCACGCGCGAACAGGGCTCCGGTACGCGCCATATCATGGAAACCTATCTGGCCGAACATGAAGCATCGCCGGTGGTGACAATGGAAATGTCCAGCAACGAAAGCATCAAGCAAGCGGTAATGGCCAACCTCGGCATCTCCTTCGTCTCGCTGCACACCATCGGGCTGGAGCTGGAAAACCGTCAACTGGTGATCCTCGACGTGCAGGACACCCCCATCATCCGCACCTGGCACGTCGTCGCACTGAGCAAACGCAACCTCTCGCAAGCCGCGGAAGCCTTCCGTTACTTCATGCTGGAAAAGGGCGGTGAAATTCTCACGAGCATGTTCGCCAAAAACAATCCGGGGACAGCTCACCAGGGTTGAGCCCCTGGTATGCGCGAATGGCGGCTACTTTTTCTCGGTTGGCGCTCTGCTCTGCATCAGTAAATCCATGAAATCTCCCGGCACCGGGAAAACGATGGTGTTGCTTCTGTCGCTGGCGATCCCGGTCAGCGTTTGCAAATAGCGCAACTGCATGGCCTGCGGCTTGCCCGCAAGAATCTCGGCAGCGGCCAGCAGCTTTTCGGAGGCCTGCAACTCGCCTTCTGCGTGAATCACCTTGGCACGTCTTTCCCGTTCCGCCTCTGCCTGCTTGGCAATCGCACGCACCATGGATTCGTCGATATCGACATGTTTAATCTCAACATTGGAGACCTTGATACCCCAGGCATCCGTCTGCGCGTCCAGCGCCTGCTGGATATCCAGATTCAACGTCTCCCGTTCGGCCAGCATCTCGTCCAGCTCATGCTTGCCGAGCACTGAACGCAAGGTAGTCTGCGAGAGCTGGCTGGTCGCGTTCATGTAATTTTCAACCTGCATGATTGCCTTGGCCGGATCCACCACTCTGAAATAAACGACCGCATTCACCTGAACGGAAACGTTGTCGCGCGAAATCACATCCTGGCTGGGCACATCGAACACGACCGTACGCAGATCCACACGCACCATCTGCTGGATGCCGGGGATGACAATCACCAGCCCCGGGCCTTTTACCTTCCAGAAACGGCCCAGCATGAAGACCACACCCCGCTCGTATTCCCGCAAAATGCGAAAAGTCGAAGCCAGTAATGCCAGTACCAGCACGATGGCCGTCAAACTACCTATTTCAAACATGATTGCTCTCCTTTTGTACGCTAATCGGCTCCACTTCCAACACCAGATCTTGCCGCCCTGACACTCTGACCCGCATTCCGGGGACAAGTGCCTCGCGGCTCCGCACCCGCCACAACTCACTGTGTACACGTGCCCAACCGCCGGCCAGAACCTCACCCTCGGCACCTATCATCTGCTCGGCGCCGGTCACCACCGGCCGCTTGCGGGCCCTAATCGCCAGCCCGACAACCATGAATGAGAACAACGCGGTGGTCGCCGCCACCGGCGTTATCAGCGCCCATGAAATACCGTAACCTGGCACATCCGTATCGATCAGCATGATGGAGCCGATGACAAAAGCGGCAAGCCCGCCCAGCCCGAGCGCCCCGAAACTGGGCAGAACCGCCTCGGAGACCATGAGCGCAATCCCCAGAATAATCAGCGCCAGCCCTACATAATTGATAGGCATGAGTTGCAAGGCGAACAAGGCAAGCAACAGACAAATACTGCCGATGACTCCCGGAAACAGCATGCCGGGATTGGAAAACTCATAGATCAGGCCATAGATCCCGAGCAGCAGCAGAATGTAGGCGAATCCGGGATTACCTATCACCGCCAGCAGCTCGCTGCGCCAGTCGGGCTCGATACGCACGATTTCCAGATTACGGGTATCGAGCGTGACTTCCGCGCTGACAAGTTTTACCTGACGGCCATCGATCTGTTTCAGCAAATCATCGACATCGGTGGCAATCACATCAATCACATTCGCCTTCAGCGCAGCCTCGGCTGAAAGGCTGACTGACTCGCGCACCGCACGCTCCGCCCATTCGGCGTTGCGCCCGCGCAGTTCTGCCAGACTACGGATATAGGCCGAGGCATCGTGCACGGCCTTCTGCATCTTGACATCCTGCGGAACGGCATCGTTGCCCTTGTCGGCGGTTTGCCCCTGCGCCGGTTTTTTCTCTTCAGTTGCCGGCATTGCCGGCTTTTCAGGAGCAGCGCCGCCGGGCGCCAACTCTACCGGCGTGGCAGCCCCAAGATTGGTCGCCGGTGCCATTGCGGCGACATGGCTGGCATAGAGAATATAAGTCCCCGCACTCGCCGCACGGGCGCCTTCTGGGGCAACATACGTAGCGACAGGAACAGGCGATGCAAGTATCGCCTTGATAATGTCGCGCATCGATGTATCGAGACCGCCGGGCGTATCCAGCTCAATCACGATCAGCTTTGCCTGCGCTTCTTCTGCATTGGCAATGCCTCTCAGCAAATAGTCGGCGCTTGCGGGGCTGATGGCACCCTGCACCGTGAGCACATGCACACTGCCGGCCTGTGCAGAGAGGCTGGCAAACAGCAACAACAAAAATGACACCACAAGTTTTTTCATGTCCGAATCGCTCCCGATCAAACAAAAAAACCGCCCGGGCCTTACATTCAAGGTTCCAGGTCACTCATCAAATGATAGACCCTTTCAGGAAAGGCGCAAGAAAGGGTGACTGAACCAATCAATAAGACGAATGCTGGTTAGACTGAAACTTCTTTGTTAGGATCAAACCAACCCTTTTCACCCTATATTATGAGGAGTACGAAATGTCATCCAGAATGAAAGCAGCCGTTTTCGTCGAACCCGGCCGCATTGAACTGACCGACAAACCGATTCCCGATGTCGGGCCGAACGATGCGCTGGTACGCATCACAACGACAACCATCTGCGGCACCGACGTCCACATTCTCAAGGGCGAGTATCCGGTAGCAGCGGGCCTGACGGTCGGCCACGAGCCGGTCGGCGTGATCGAGAAACTGGGCAGCGCAGTGCAAGGCTACCGCGAAGGCCAGCGCGTGGTGGCAGGCGCCATCTGCCCGACGTTCACTTCCTACGCCAGCCAGGACGGCTTCCCGGCGCAGGACGGCAGTTACCTGATTCCGTCCGGCCAATGCGGTTGCCACGGCTACAAGGCAACGGCCGGCTGGCGCTTCGGCAACATGATCGACGGCACTCAGGCCGAATACGTGCTGGTGCCGGACGCACAGGCGAATCTGGCACCGATCCCGGACGGCCTCAGCGACGAACAGGTGCTGATGTGCCCGGACATCATGTCGACCGGTTTCAAGGGTGCGGAAAATGCCAACATCAAGATCGGCGATACGGTCGTCGTCTTCGCCCAGGGGCCGATCGGTCTGTGCGCGACAGCCGGCGCGCGGCTACTGGGCGCCAGCACCATCATCGCGGTGGACGGGAATGAGCATCGTCTCGGCATCGCCCGCATGATGGGCGCCGACATCACTTTCAACTACAAGCAATGTGACGTGGTGGATGAAATCATGAAACTGACCGGTGGCCGCGGCGCCGATGCCTCGATCGAAGCGCTCGGTATCCAGTCCACTTTCGAATCGGCGCTACGCGTGCTGAAACCCGGCGGCACCCTCTCCAGCCTCGGCGTCTATTCCACCGATCTCACCATTCCGCTCTCCGCTTTCGCCGCCGGCCTCGGCGACCACCGCATCGTCACCGCACTGTGTCCGGGCGGCAAGGAACGCATGCGGCGTCTGATGAACGTACTGGCGTCCGGCCGCATCGATCTTGGCCGGCTGGTCACTCACCAGTACGCGCTGGACAAGATCGTCGACGCCTACGATCTCTTCGCCAACCAGCGCGATGGTGTGCTCAAGGTGGCGATCAAACCGCACTGAGCATGAACAGCATCAAGCTCTATAAGCCGCTCAGGGTCTTGATATGCGCCACCGCGCTGCGGCCCAGCGCGTTGAGCGCGTAGCCGCCTTCCAGCGCGGACACGATGCGGCCGTTTGCGTATCGTTCGGCAATATCCTTGATTTCGGCGGTCACCCAGGCATAGTCGGCTTCTTTCAGCCGCAGCATGGCCATGTCATCTTCCAGATGCGCATCGAAACCGGCAGAAATCAGCAGCAGTTGCGGCCGGAACTGATGCAAG
>DIVE01000042.1:0-643 GCA_002423265.1 Methylophilaceae bacterium UBA6140
AGCAGTGTGGCGGTGTCGATATGGCAAACCTGCGTAGCAGGTTATGCCGTAGCCAGAGTCGCCGCATTCAACGGAGGTTGCCGGTATGAGCCGCACCTTGTTGATCATGGCAGCAGGCACCGGCGGGCATGTGATACCGGGCTTGGCAGTTGCGGAAGCCATGCGTAGCCGCGGCTGGCAGGTGCATTGGCTGGGCACGCGCCACGGCATGGAAAACCGTCTGGTGCCGCCACATCACATCGCCATGAGTCAGCTGGATTTTTCCGGCCTGCGCGGCAAAGGTCTGATGCACACGGTGAGCGGCATGTTCAAGCTGCTTGCTGCCACGGTTGCGGCATGGCGGCTGATGGGGAGGCTGCGTCCGCAGGTGGTGCTGGGTATGGGTGGCTATGTTACGGTGCCGGGCGGCTGGGCGGCGCGCATGCGCAGATTGCCTCTGGCTTTGGTCAACGCCGATGCGGCGCTCCTGATGTCGAACCGCGCGCTGGCGAAGTCTGCTACGCGGGTGCTGTTCGGGTTTGAAAGCGATCTCCATAAACAGGGTGAACTCGCAGCAAAATCGCGCGTAACCGGTAACCCGGTGCGTGCGGAAATTGCTGCATTGAAACCGCCGGCAGAGCGCTTCAGCAAGCGTAGCGGCCCG
>DIVE01000042.1:707-1125 GCA_002423265.1 Methylophilaceae bacterium UBA6140
CTTCTCGTCTGCCGCGCGGGTGCGATCACTGTGAGCGAGATCACAGTTGCCGGTGTTGCCAGCATTCTGGTGCCGTTTGTGGTTTCGACCACGTCGCACCAGCGCGATAACGCAGCGTGGATGGCGAACAACGGTGCCGCAGTGCATTTGCCGCAAAGCGAAATGAGCGCCGAAAAACTTGCCGCCATGCTACAGAGCCTGAGTCGCGAGCAGTTGCTGACGATGGCGGAGGCAGCGCGCCGTCTGGGCAAACCGAAAGCAACGGAATCGATTGCCGACGAGCTGGAAGCCATTGCGCTGGCAGCGGCCGGGGGAGTGAAGCCATGAAACATAAAGTGAAGAACGTGCATTTTGTCGGTATCGGCGGCTCCGGTATGAGCGGCATTGCCGAAGTGCTGCTCAACCTGGGCTTCAGCGT
>DIVE01000042.1:1190-4952 GCA_002423265.1 Methylophilaceae bacterium UBA6140
CTGGCGGAGGCCGGCATGGACCCGACCTACGTCATCGGTGGCCGGCTGGAATCGGCCAACACCAATGCGAGGCTCGGCACCGGCGAATATATCGTTGCCGAGGCTGATGAATCGGATGCTTCTTTCCTGCATCTGACCCCGGTGATTTCGGTGGTGACGAATATCGATGCCGACCATATGGATACCTACGGCCACGATTTCGAGAAGCTGAAGAGCGCATTTGTCGAGTTTTTGCAGCAACTGCCGTTCTACGGCATGGCGGTGGTTTGTATCGACGACCCGAACGTCAGGGCGATTCTGCCGCAGATATCGAAGCCGGTGATGCCTTACGGCTTTTCCGATGAGGCACGCATACGCGCCAGTCACGTGGTGGCCGATGGCGGTCGCATGCACTTTACGGTGACGCGCATCAACGGCACTACCACCACTTTCGACGTGACGCTCAACCTGCCCGGCAACCACTACGTGCTGAATGCACTGGCAGCCATCGCCGTAGCGAGTGAGCTCAACGTGCCGGATGCCGCCATCGTCAAGGCGCTGGCTGAATTCAGGGGTGTCGGCCGCCGTTTCGAGCGTTATGGCGAGATTGCGGCAAAAGATGGCGGTCATTTCACGCTGATCGACGATTACGGCCACCATCCGGTCGAGATGCAGGCCGTCATTAGCGCCGCGCGCGGCGCGTTCCCGGGCCGGCGCCTGGTGATGGTGTTCCAGCCGCACCGCTATACCCGCACGCGCGATTGTTTCGAAGATTTCGTCAAGGTGCTGTCATCGGTCGATGCGTTGATCCTGACCGAAGTCTATCCGGCCGGCGAGCCGCCGATTGTCGCGGCCGACGGCCGTTCGCTGGTGCGCGCCGTGCGGGTGGCGGACAAGGTGGAGCCGCTGTTTGTTGAAACACCCGCAGAGCTGCCGCAGGCGATTCTGGATATGGCCAGGGATGGTGATGTGGTCATTGTCATGGGGGCCGGTTCCATCGGTCAGGTGGCGGCAAATACGCGGGAGCTGGCAGGTTGATGACGCAGCCAATCGCACAAGGCCGTCTGCTGCCGAACGAGCCGTTGGCTCGCTACACCAGCTGGCGCGTCGGCGGTTGTGCCGAGCGGCTCTATATCCCGGTCGGTCTTGCCGATTTGCAGGATTTTCTGCGGAGCCTGAACGAAAACGAAACGGTGCATTTTATCGGCCTCGGTTCCAACCTGCTGGTGCGCGATGGCGGTGTACGGGGCAGCGTGGTGGTGATGCACAACGTGCTGACCGGTTTGCGCATGGATGGCGAGCTGGTATATGCCGAGGCCGGCGTGACCTGCGCCAAGCTGGCGCGCTTTACGGCAAAACAGCATCGTCACGGCGCCGAGTTCATGGCCGGCATTCCCGGCACGGTGGGCGGTGCGCTGGCGATGAACGCCGGTTGTCATGGCGGCGAAACCTGGGGTGTGGTGAGCCGGGTGCAGACGATAGACCGTCGCGGCGAATTGCACCTGCGCAGCCGGGAAGAGTTTGGTGCCAGTTACCGCCATGTGGAGTTGCCGGTTGCGGGTGAATGGTTCACCGCAGCATGGTTCGAGCTGCCTGCAGGTGAGGCGACCGAGGTCGAACAGAAGATCAAGAACCTGCTGGCGAAAAGGTTGGCGACCCAGCCGCTGAATCAGCCGAGTGCGGGTTCCACCTTCCGCAATCCGCCGGGCGATTTTGCCGCAAGACTGATCGAAGCCAGCGGGCTCAAGGGCTATCGCATCGGCGGCGCCCAGGTGTCGGAAAAACACGCCAATTTCATCGTCAATCTCGGCGATGCGACGGCGGACGACATCGAGCGGCTGATTGCGTACATGCAGGAAACGGTGCAGCGCGAACATGGAATCGCATTGCAGCGCGAAGTCAGGATTATTGGGGACAAACGTGAAGGGTGAAGTGAAAAGGGGGAAGGGTAAACACCTCTCCCTTGCCCCTTCTCCCTTAACTTAAGGAATGAAATGACTGAGTTTGGAAAAGTAGCCGTGTTGCTGGGCGGTCGTTCAGGCGAGCGTGAAGTCTCGCTGAAGAGCGGTGCCGCCGTGCTGGCGGCCCTGTTGCGCAGCGGCGTCGATGCGCATGCGTTCGACCCTGCCGAGCGGCCTCTGCACGATCTCGAGGGCTTCGATCGCGCGTTTATCGCGCTGCATGGCCGCTACGGCGAAGACGGCACGATACAGGGCGCGCTCGAGCTGATGGGGATTCCTTACACCGGCAGCGGTGTCATGGCTTCCAGCGTCGGCATGGACAAATGGCGCACCAAGCTGTTGTGGCGGGCGGCCAATATTGCCACGCCGGATTTCGTGCTGGTCACGGCAGACAGCGACTTTGCCGCGATTGAATCGGCGCTGGGATTGCCGTTGTTCGTCAAGCCGGCCAACGAAGGTTCCAGCATCGGTATCAGCAAGGTGAAGCGCGCAGGCGAGTTGCAACCGGCCTTTGCCGAGGCAGCCAAATCCGACCCGCTGGTGCTGGCCGAGCAGTTTGTCGGGGGCGGCGAGTATACGGTGGGCATACTCGGCGACCGTGTATTGCCGGTGATCCGCATCGTGCCGGCCAACGAATTCTACGATTTCGAGGCGAAGTATCTGCGCGATGACACGCAGTACCTCTGCCCATGCGGCTTGCCACCGCAGCAGGAGGCGCAGATTCAGGCCGAGGCGCTACAGGCGTTCCGCATCATTGGCGGCCGTGGCTGGGGCCGGGTCGATTTTCTGATGGATGAAGCCGGCCGGCATTATTTTCTTGAAGTGAATACCTCGCCCGGCATGACCGACCACAGTCTGGTGCCGATGGCGGCGAAGGCTGCCGGACTGAGTTTCGATCAGCTGGTGCTGAAGATACTGGAACTCGCTGCCGTGAGCGGAAAGGAAGCCTGATGGGGCCAGGCGTGCTCTGGAACAAGCCGGCAGCGCTCAACTGGATCGCCAACCTGCTGTACGGGCTGGCTGCGGTGCTGCTGATGTACGGCACGATCTATGTCGTGGTGCACCTGCCGTTTTTTCCGCTGCGCGAAGTGTGCGTCGAAGGCACGCTGAACCATGTGACGCGCGAGCAGCTGAAGCTGATTGTGAGCCGTCACTTGCAGGGCAACTTTTTTACGCTGGATCTGGTGAAAGCGCGCGACGCCTTCGAGAAGCTGCCATGGGCAAGAAATGTCAGTTTGCGCCGGCGCTGGCCGGATCGTCTGGAAGTGGTGGTGGAAGAACATCAGGAACTGGCGCGCTGGGGCAATATCGCGCTGGTCAACACGTATGGCGAGCTGTTTCACGCCGCATCGGATGCCGACCTGCCGGTGTTCTACGGCCCGGGCGACGGCGTAAGGGAAGTGGCGGAGCAGTACGGAAAATACAGCCGGCTGCTGGCAGCGACCGGGATGCAGGTCAGCGAGCTGACACTGACGCCGAGGCGGGCATGGCAGGTGCGCACCGATAACGGCATGGTGATCGAGTTGGGGCGCGAGGATACCGAAGCCAGGCTGGTGAAATTCGCCAGCGTTTATCAGCACACGCTGAGCAAGCTGGGCGTCACTCTGGCCTATGCCGATTTGAGGTATCCGAATGGTTTCGCCGTGCGGCGGCCGGTCAGGACTTCGACGAACAAGAGAGGAGCCGTTTCATGAGACGTGTTTCCGCAGGAATGAATGGAGAGATGTATGAGCAGAGTTAAAGATGACAAGAATCTGATCGTTGGCCTCGATATCGGCACATCGAAGATTGTGGCGATTGTCGCCGAGTTGCAGCCGGAAGG
>DIVE01000042.1:5007-8104 GCA_002423265.1 Methylophilaceae bacterium UBA6140
ATTGCCGGCAGCCATATCAAGAGCCTCAATTCGCACGGCATGGTGAAGATCAAGGATGCCGAGGTGATGCAGGCCGACGTCGACCGCGTGATCGACACGGCACGTGCGATTGCGCTGCCGTCCGATCAGCAGATTCTGCACATCCTGACCCAGGAATTCATCATCGACGGTCAGGAGGATGTACGCGAGCCGCTGGGCATGAGCGGCATGAAGCTGGAAGTAAAAGTGCATATCGTCACCGGCGCCGTCGCTGCCGCGCAGAACATCGTCAAGTGCATCAAGCGCTGCGGTCTGGAAGTCTCCGATCTGATTCTGCAGCCGCTGGCTTCGAGCATGGCGGTGCTGACCGAGGATGAAAAGGAACTGGGCGTCTGTCTGGTCGATATCGGCGGCGGCACCACCGATATCGCCGTGTTCAAGCAGGGCGCCATTCGTCATACGGCCGTGGTGCCGATCGCCGGCGATCAGGTGACCAACGATATCGCCGTCGCTTTCCGCACGCCGACCCAGTCGGCAGAAGACATCAAGATCAAGCACGGCTGCTCCTTGCGCCAGTTGGCCGACCCGCGCGAAGTGGTCGAGGTGCCGGGCGTCGACGGGCGCGACCCGCGTCAGTTGTCGGTACAGACGCTGGCTGAGGTGATCGAGCCGCGCATCGTCGAGCTCTATGAGCTGGTGCTGAATGAGCTGCGCCGCAGCGGCATGGAGGAGATGATCGCGTCCGGCATCGTGATCACCGGCGGCTCTTCGATGATGCGCGGCATGGTCGAGCTGGGCGAAGAGATATTCCATATGCCGGTGCGTCTCGGTATGCCGCGCTATGTCGGCGGCTTGTCGGAAGTGGTCAGTAACCCGCGCTATGCGACCGGTGTCGGTCTGGTGCTGATGGGCAAGCAGCAGGTGGAACGCAATTTGTTGAACGAGCTGGATTCGAGCTCGTTCAGCGGTGTTTTGAATCGCATGAAGAGCTGGTTCAAAGGCAATTTTTAGGGTGTGTCGAAACTGGACACGGTTATCAGGTGTTTTAGGCAGAAGTGGTTGTAACATCATCAAGGAGGATGGCAATGTTTGAAATTATGGACAGGGACTCGCAAGAGGCCGTAATCAAGGTAATCGGCGTGGGTGGCTGCGGCGGCAACGCAGTCGCGCACATGATCGAAAAGAACGTCGGCGGCGTGGAATTCATCTGCGCCAACACCGACATGCAGGCGCTGAAGAAGAGCCAGGCGCAGACTGTGCTGCAGATCGGCAGCGACATCACCAAGGGACTGGGTGCAGGTGCGCGTCCGGAAATCGGCCGTGAGGCCGCGCTCGAAGACCGCGAACGTATTGCTGAAATCATCGACGGCGCCGACATGCTGTTCATTACCGCCGGCATGGGCGGCGGCACCGGCACCGGTGCTGCGCCGATTATTGCCGAAGTGGCGAAGGAAATGGGCATCCTCACCGTCGCCGTAGTGACCAAGCCGTTCGCTTTTGAAGGCAAGCGCACCAAGGTCGCGGTTGACGGGTTGGAAGAACTTTCCAAACATGTGGACTCTCTTATCGTTATACCCAACGAGAAGCTGATGGAAGTTCTGGGTGACGACGTGCCATTCCTCAAGGCGTTCGAGGCGGCCAACGATGTATTGCATAACGCGGTTTCCGGCATTGCCGAAATCATCAATTGCCCGGGCCTGGTCAACGTCGACTTTGCCGACGTGCGTACCGTGATGTCGGAAATGGGCATGGCGATGATGGGTTCCGCCATGGCGACCGGCCCTGATCGTGCAACGATTGCCGCACAACAAGCCGTTGCCAGCCCGTTGCTGGAAGATGTGAATCTGGCCAACGCGCGCGGCGTATTGGTCAACATCACCGCCAGCACTTCCTTCAAGATGAAGGAATACTACGACGTGATGAACACCATCAAGGCGTTCACCGCTGAAGATGCAACAGTCATCGTCGGCAACGTGTTCGACGAAAACATCGGCGAAGGCCTGCGCGTCACCATGGTGGCAACCGGCCTCAACGGTATCGCCGGCCGTCGTCAGCAGAAGCCCGAACTGCGTGTGATGACACAGGTACGCGACGGTACGACCGGCCAGGCGGTGTTTGTCGGCGGCTCCAGTGCCTCGATGGGCGGGTCGGAAGATGATGCGCCTGTCGTGTTTTCTTCCAACAGCCGCCGTGCAACGGTTGAAGCGATGAAGATCTCTGGGGTCGAGGAATACGACATTCCTGCTTTTCTGCGCAAGCAGGCCGATTAGACGGTCTTCAACACGACCGGATGCTTGCAGAAGCAGCCGCTGCCGACGGCTGGGGAGTGTTGCAGATGTGCTAAAATTTTTGGGAAACGCTGATTAAATGGTTACGCGGGAGAATTGCTGCGTTGCGCGGTTTTTTGGTTGCGACATAACCTGAAGGTTAGTCTGCACCGCAACTTCGTTGTCACAACCTCGCCGTATAAAGCATACTGTCTCGGCTGTTGCGTTCCGGGCGCCTTGTGGCACCAAGGTCGCGACGCAGGAACGGGCCCTTGATGGACATGCCCCTTGCGGGTGCACTTTATCCCGCTCACTCATTTAATCAGTGCTTCCTTAGGCAAATTTAACGAGGTTGAATCCAGTGGTCGAGGTGTATTGATTGGTCAAGCAAAGAACATTGAAAAAAGCCATTAGCGCCACAGGCGTCGGCTTGCACACAGGCGACAAGGTAACCCTGACCTTGAAACCGGCCGCGCCTGACACCGGCATTGTTTTCCGGCGAACCGATCTGCCCGGTTCTCCTGAAATCAAGGTCAGACCAGATCTCGTCAAGGACACGCGCCTTTGTTCCGCCCTTGAGGACAACGGCGCGCGGGTTGCCACTGTGGAGCATCTGCTTTCTGCCCTGGCCGGGCTCGGCATCGACAACGTGCTGATCGAAATGGACGCCAGCGAAGTGCCGATCATGGACGGCAGTTCCGGCCCGTTCGTCTATCTGTTGCAAGCGGCCGGTATTGTCGAGCAGCAGGCTGCGAAGAAATTCATTCGTATCAAGAAGCCGGTGGAGGTGATCGACGGCGACAAGTGGGTGCGTTTCGAACCGTATTTCGGTTTCAAGATCGATTTCACCA
>DIVE01000006.1:0-1772 GCA_002423265.1 Methylophilaceae bacterium UBA6140
GATTTGAACGAAAACGACCATGTGCTTGAAATCGGGACCGGCTGGGGCGGTTTCGCCATTCACGCTGCCGGTCGTTATGGCTGCAAGGTAACGACGACGACCATTTCGCAGGCGCAGTTCGACCTCGCCGTTGAGCGCGTAAGGAATGCCGGACTACAGGACAAGGTGAACATATTATTGAAAGATTACAGGGAGTTGGAAGGACAATTTGATAAACTGGTTTCAATCGAAATGATCGAGGCAGTCGGCCATCAGTATTACGACACCTACTTTGCCGCCTGCGCCAAGCTACTGAAACCGGAAGGCATGATGTTGTTGCAGGGCATCACCATCGCCGACCAGCGCTATGAATCGGCCAAAAATTCGGTCGATTTCATCCAGCGCTACATTTTCCCCGGAAGCTGCATTCCTTCCGTTACGGCCTTGCTGTCAAGCATCACCCGCGCCTCAGATCTGCGACTGTTCAACCTCGAAGACATCGGCCCGCACTACGCCCGCACGCTGGCCGAGTGGCGCCATAACTTCTTCGCCAATATCGAGCAGGTACGGGCGCTGGGCTATCCGGAAGAATTCATCCGCATGTGGGAGTTTTATCTTTGCTATTGCGAGGGCGGTTTCGAGGAACGCGCGCTGGGCGACGTTCACATGCTGCTGGTGAAGCCGCACAACCGCAAGGCGGCCCTGTTGCCGGCGATTGACTGAGCTTGACGCCGGACTGAGCCTGCACCGGATTCGGACTCAGCCCGGCTTGCGGGCGGCGATGCGCTGCATCATGGCCGATTTCGGTTGCGTCATGAGTCCCTGTTCGAAGGCAAGCACTGCAAGATCGGTGCCGAATACCTGCTCAAGCTCGTTTTCGCGCAGCAAAAAATCTGGATTGGTCGGCCTGCCGTAGGCTTCGTGGCCCTGCATGAAAGTTTCGTAAATGAGGACCCCGCCCGGCTTCAGACTCTCGCGTAGCGCAGCAAACAAAGGCCGGTGCAGGTAACGGCAGACAACGATGGCGTCGAACTGCCGTCCGGCATAGGGCCAGGCGGCGTTTTCCAGATCGGCGCTATTGAGCGTGATGCCGTCAATGCCGCGCATGACCGCCAGCGCCTCGCCATCGCGGTCCACTGCTTCCACAATAAAGCCCTGCTGCGCCAGCCACCGGGCATTACGGCCGCTGCCGGCGGCAACGTCCAACACCTCCCCGCCCGGCCTGATCTGTGCCGCATGCCGGCACAACCAGTCCGAAGGCGCTTCCGCGAGGTCTGTTCTCAATAGCGTGAAATGTGCCATCAGCTACCTGTTACCGAGACTTGCTGTTCGAACACATGGATATCCCCGGCGCGCAGCACCACTTCGGTCTCGATACCGACTGCGAGTGCCAGTTCCTCCGCCAGCCGCGAGGTCACGTCGATCTTGAACACCGGGCCGGCGTCCGCCAGTTGCAGAAAAAGCCGTACCTGATCACCCAAGGCCAGCATTTTTACTACCGTCACGCGCAGTCGGTTCTTTTGCGGCACCATTTCCTTGCGTGAAATGGCGCGGAAACGGATACCTGCATCGGCAACCACCCAGCTTATGCGGTCACCCTGACGCAAATGCGGCTGATAAGCGATCTCGATGCGGTGACCGGCAAGGCTCAGTGCAGTGACGGCGTTTCCGGCATCCTGCTCTGCGACCACAGATTCAAAGGTGTTGCGCAGGCCCAGCAACATGGCAGCATCCTCGCTGACCGGCCGGCTCAGTACCTTTTTCGGCTCACCGCTCTGCAGCGTCCGCCCCTG
>DIVE01000006.1:1820-5083 GCA_002423265.1 Methylophilaceae bacterium UBA6140
AGCGCCACGCGCTGCTGCTGGCCGCCGGAAAGCTCGGCCGGGCGGCGCATCGCCAGGCCGTCGAGATGGACGCGCTCCAGCCATTCATGCGCAATACGCCCACGCTCGCTCGCGGGCAAATGGTGGAGTGCCGCCTCGACGTTGCCCAGCGCGTGCATGTGCGGAAACAAGCCGTAATGTTGAGGCACATAGCCTACCCTGCGCTGCTGTACCGTCACATGCTGCCGCGCGTCTGCCCAGAGCAGATCGCCGCTGCGGATATGGCCATGCTGCAAGCGCACCAGGCCTGCCACCATGCGCAACAGGGTCGATTTTCCGCTGCCTGAAGGTCCGACCAAGGCCGTCAGCTCACCGGCCTTGCATTCCAGTTCGGCATCCAGCCGGAACGGCGCGTTTTGCCTGACCTGCACGGCGAGATCAAGGTTCTGGCTAGACATGCGACTGGCCGCCCTTTCTCATGCCGGGTTTCAAGTAGCGTCTGGAAAGACTGTTGGCGATCGCCAGCACGGCCACTGAAAAAACCAGCAGAATCAGCGACATCTGCCCTGCCGCCTCAAGGTCGAAAGCCTGCACGCGGTCATAGATGCTGATCGCGATCGTGCGCGTTTCGCCCGGCAGGTTGCCGCCCACCATCAACACCACACCGAACTCGCCCAGCGTATGCGCGAAGGTCAGTACCAGTGCAGTCAACATGCCGGGCCAGGCCAGAGGAATTTCCACGGTCACCAGCTGACGCCAGCGCGACATGCCGCAGCAGGCGGCGGCATCGAGGATTTCCTGCGGGATCGCTTCGAACGCACGCTGCATCGGTTGCACAGCGAAAGGAATGTTGACGATGACGGAGGCGATCAGCAACCCGGAAAAATGGAACACCACGCCCTGCCCGGTCAGTTCGACCAGCCAGCGGCCAATGAAGGAATCGTTGCTCAAGCCCACCAGCAGATAGTAGCCGACCACCGTCGGCGGCAACACCAGCGGTACCGCCAGCGATGCCTCCAGCAAGGACTTGCCCCTGAACTGCGCAATGCTGAGCCAGCGTGCAGCGAACATGGCGAGCGGCAACAACAGAAGCACGGTAAAAATCCCGAGCTTGATCGAAAGCCAGAAAGCGACCCAATCCATCAGCGCGGCTCCTGCGGCAATTCAAAGCCGTACTGCTGCAATACCGCACGCGCGGCGGGCTGTTGCAGATAACGGTAGAAATCCTTCGCCACCGGCCCGGCGTTTTTCATCAGCACCATGCGCTGCCGCAAGGGTTGGTGCAGCGTGTCGGGCAAGAGCACATAATTCACCCGCGATTCGAGCTGCGGTGTTTTCGCCAGAGAAAGCGCGACAATGCCGCCAACGGCGGAACCGCTGGTGGCGAACTGCGCAGCCTGCGAAACATTCTCTCCCAGCACCAGATGCGGCTGCAAAGCCTGCCACAGACCGCGGGCGCGGAGCACTTCTTCCGCACGTTTGCCGTAGGGGGCATGTTCAGGGTTGGCAATGGCGAAACGACCGGGTTTCGGCGATTGCAGCATCCACGCCACACCTTTCAGTTCGGGGTCCGGCACCAGCCTGCCGTTTTTCGGCGCAATCAGCACCAGCCGCCCCAGGGCGTAGAGCTCACCGGCATCCTGCGTTTTGCCTGCCGCATGAAGCTCGGCGACATAGCTTTCATCGGCCGAGAGAAACAGCTGGAAAGGCGCGCCATGAAGGATCTGCGTCGCCAGCAGGCCGGAAGAACCGAAAGTGAGGTCAAGCTTGTGGCCGGATGCACGGGCATAATCGTCTGCCAGCGCCTCCAGTGCAAACTTGAGATCGGAGGCGGCGGCGACGCGCACAGCCTCGGCCCTGGCCTCGACCGTGAAGCCGAGCAACAGACTGAAAGCCAGAGAAATGATGATGTTGAGCGGCGTGCGCATGGTTACAATAGGCATTTTTTATCCTTGTTGCATTTTATGCCAGAAATGCCCATTTCGAAGCGCCATGCGGAGCAACATGCAGATTAATCAGGCAGAGCTGGTCTGGCAGGATGGTCAGCCGCTATCGCAACAATTCGGCGATGTCTATTTTTCCCGCGATAGCGGATTGGCGGAGACGCAGCATGTGTTTTTGCAACACAACGGCCTGCCGCAGCGCTGGCGGGGCATGCAGCAGATATTCACGATTGCCGAAACCGGCTTCGGCACCGGACTCAATTTTCTTTGCGCCTGGGATTCATGGCAGCAAAGCGCAGCGGACGATGCGCGTCTGCATTTCGTCAGTTGCGAGAAACATCCGCTCAGCCCTGCAGACCTTGAAACCGCCTTGCGTATGTGGCCGTCTCTTGCCCCGCTTGCAGCACAACTATGCGCACAGTATCGCCATCTCTGTGCAGGCGTGCACCGGCTCACGTTCGCACAGGGGCGCGTCGTCCTCATCTTGCTGATCGGCGACGCCGGCACAATGCTGGCGCAGCTCTCGGCGAATGTGGACGCCTGGTTTCTCGACGGTTTCGCGCCGTCCAGAAACCCGGAAATGTGGCAGCCGGAACTCTTTACGCAAATGGCACGCCTATCGCACGAAGACACCACGTTTGCTACCTTCACCAGTGCCGGTGCCGTCCGCCGCGGTCTCGAACAGGCCGGGTTCCGGGTCGAAAAAGTCGCCGGCTTCGGACGCAAGCGCGAGATGCTGTGCGGCCAATATCAAGCTGAAGAAAAAACGCACACGCAACAACGCCAGGCCGGGCGCAGTGCAATCGTGATCGGCGGTGGCATCGCCGGTTGTGCCAGTAGCCATGCGCTGGCGCAGCGCGGCTGGCAGGTCAGCCTGATCGAACGCCATGACAGCGTCGCCGCCGAAGCCTCCGGCAACCCGGCCGGAATGCTGTATCCACGGCTGGCCATGCAGCCGACCACCATGAGCCGGCTGGCGCTGAGCGGCTTTCTCTACAGCATGCGTCTGATCGAGGCGCTGGATTTGCCTGCCGGCAGTTTCGACGCCTGCGGCCTGTTGCAACTTTCATTTGACCGGCGCGAAGCTGAGCGCAACCATGCCATCGCCAGACTGGGTCTGCCCGCAGACCTCGTGCGATGGGTGGAGGCTGCAGAAGCGAGCCGTATCGCCGGAATCACGCTCAATCATGATGCGCTGCATTTCCCGCATGCGGGCTGGGTGAAACCCGCCGGCCTGTGCCGGGCGCTGAGCGCGCACAGCGGCATCACGCGCAGAATGGCAAAGGAAGCCATCCGCATCGAAAAATGCCATGACGTCTGGCAAGTGCTGGATGAAAACGG
>DIVE01000065.1:0-4491 GCA_002423265.1 Methylophilaceae bacterium UBA6140
TGATCGTGCTTGGTCGACAAGGCCGTAACGGTCTGGAGGATTGGCTGCTTGGCAGTGTTAGCAAGGATGTCGTCAGTGCGGCACCTTGCGATGTGTTGCTCAACATGAACGGAATCCCTGGTTCAGGCAACCATTGATCGTCAGACTTTCCCTATCCGCAGCCAATTTCAGCCACCTGATTGAATTGGGCAGGTTGTAGCTGAACTTTAATCTTGAGTGCTTGCCGGTTTTTTTGAAAATCCAGGTAAGTGTTTATCCGAAGGATGGTGAAGATGTGCAGATGCTGCTGAAAAATGCGGATACGGCGATGTATCGTGCCAAGGCCGAAGGCAAGAATCGTTTCGAATTCTTTACCGGGCAGATGAACGTCAACGCCATCCGCCGCATGCAAATCGAGCATTATCTGCACAACGCCCTTGAGCATAATGAATTCTGTCTTAGTTACCAGCCGCAGGCCGATCTCGAAACCGGACGTATCATCGGGGTGGAGGCTCTGCTGCGGTGGACCAATCCTGAAATGGGTGTGATCCAGCCTGACGAGTTTATCCCCATCGCTGAGGAGACGGGATTGATCGTACCCATAGGCAAGTGGGTGCTGCAAACGGCTTGCCGACAGGCCGTCGCATGGCAGGCGATCGGCCTGCAATCTTTGCGCATGGGGGTCAACGTTTCGGTGCGGCAATTCATGCAAGAGGACTTTGTCTCTCTTATCGATAGCTTGTTGAAAGAAACCGGCCTCAATCCACAACTGTTGGAGCTGGAATTGACAGAAAGCCTGTTGATGGGTGGTAGCGAGCAGGTCATCAATACCATGCAGGCGCTGAAGCGCATGGGGGTCGGTTTATCCATCGATGATTTCGGCACCGGCTATTCCTCGCTCAGTTACCTGAGGCGCTTTCCCATCAGTTCGGTCAAGATCGACCGCTCATTCGTACAGGGCATCAGTGCCGATGAAGATGCCGCTGCCCTGGTGCGTTCGATCATCAGTATGGCACGCGAAATGCGGCTGTCGGTGATTGCCGAAGGCGTGGAGACCAGAGAGCAGTTGAGCTATCTCGCTTATCACGGCTGCCATGAAATTCAGGGCTACTTCCTTGGCAAACCGACTTCAGGCGATGAATGTGTCGATGTTTTCAGTAAATTCATCAATCTGCACCAGCATTTCCGTGCCGACGCCCATGTTCAGCGCACCATACTGCTGATGGGCTCCGGGCTGGAGATCAATATTCACCTGCGGGAATGTCTGTCCGGCAAGGAGTACCGTATTCTGATGGCCGAAACTGAAACGGAAGCCCTGGAACTGTTGGACAAGGGGCCGGTCGGTGCCATGATTTGCGAACAAGGGCCCGGGCAGACCACATCGGATTTCATGAGGCTGGTAAGGAAGCGTCATCCGGACACTGCACGCATACTTCTCTCCACCTACGCCCAGCTTGAAGATGCACTGGATGTCATGTTCAACGAAGGTGTCGCCGACAGGATTCTGCTTAAGCCGCTGGGCAGGCAACAGACATGCCGCATACTGAGCGAAGCGTTTCAATTGCATCACAACAGACTGGAGCAATCGGCCCGGACAAAAGACACAGGTGCCGGACAAGTTTTTCAGTACTCATGAAAATGCTGAGCCAAGAATCATGAAATCGGCATGGGGCAGTCCTTGCCGGGCGCAATAGCCGCGAGCGTTTCGCTCATAAAACAAACACCCCGCCAGCGGGGTGTTTGTTTGCTAGGGCAGGTAGCCGCTATTTGGATTTGGTCACGCTGATGGTGGTTGATCTGGAATTGTTTGCAGCGTCATAGGCTGTCGCCACCAGCGTTGAATTTCCTGAGCATTTATTCCTGTTGGGGCAAGCATTCCAGCTGTAGTTGCTCGTACTGCTGGTATTGCTTGTATAGACGGTATTGACGATCTTGCCGTCAATCGCGAGCGTAATTCTTGAGAGTGCCTTGTTGTCTGTGGCGTTGATTGATACGGTGACGGTTCCTTTTACCGTGGCGCCGTTTGCAGGACTGAGGAAAGCCACTTCAGGCGGCTCGGTATCGTTTGCCACAGTCACATTGATGGATGTCGTGCCGGTGTTGCCTTGCTCGTCTTCAGCACTTGCTGCCAGAGTCAAAGCCCCATCTGCGAGGCTGGATGTGTCGATAGAAAATTGATATGGCGCAGTATCGTCCGTGTATTTTTGTCCGTTTACCTCCAGAGTGACTACGCTCACGCCCACATTATCCGTTGCTGAAACATCTACCGGCACGACGCCGGATACCTTGCTGCCCGCAGCCGGTGAGGTGATATTGACTGAAGGTTTGGTGCTATCGCTCGAACTTATTGATGCTGCAGCAAGCACAGCTGCGGCGGCATCGATGCGGCCATGCCCGAAGTATTTATCCCACCCGGAAGTGCCGAGGTCTACGGCGGTACTGAACAGAATCTCATCCAATTGGCTTGGGGTAAGCGCTGGATTTGCCTGCATCATCAATGCGTATACGCCCATGGTGATTGGCGAGGAGAAGGAAGTACCGCTGGCATAGCCGTAACCGCCGCCCATTCTTGTAAGGTACGTGCTGACGCCGGGAGCGGCCACATCCACATAGTTTCCGTAACTGGAAAAAGACGCCAGCCGGTCTGAGGAATCGGTCGCGGAAACACAGGTAATGTTCGCGTTGTTGGCGTAAGCGATTTCGCTACCGGAATTCGCTGCCGCTGCAACCACAACGCCGCCGGTCTTGTTACGCATGTAAGAAGCTGCGCTAAAAATGGTGGAGCTTCCACATACCCCGGAGTAGCTGAGATTGGCGCCGCGCGCACCTTTGTCCGCCGCATAGGTGACGCAGCTGGCAAGTGCCGAAATTGATGCCCCTCCTTTACTGTCGTTGGAAACACGTACCGGAATCACCCGTGTTTTATAAGCGATCCCTGCAGCACCGGTCGAGTTGTTGCCCACGGCGGCCATTACGCCCGTGGTCGAGGTGCCGTGGCCGTTGATATCTTCCCACACATTGTTGTTGCTGGCCGTGTTCCAACCCAGGCTCGCATCCAGATTAGCGACCAGATCGGGGTGATCTGAATCCACGCCGGTGTCGCAGTCGGCCACCAGCACGCCTTCGCCGCTGGCGTAATCCCATGCCGAAGGTGTGCCGATCTTCGGAATCTGCCAGGCCAGCGAGAGGCTGGGGTCATTCAGAGTGGTGGCGGTAGGCTCGAGATAAGCATTCACCTCGGCAAAGCTGATGTTCTTGTTGTTGGAGAGCGCTTTGACTACGGCAAATTCAGCATTGGCAGGCACGGAAATAATGTGCACGTTGATCTGCTGTAGCTTGCCCATACGCTTGCTGTTCTGTGTTTTCAGAATCTTGTCGAACTCCTTCTCAGACAAGCCGGCGCGCGGCTGAACGAGAATCTGCCCCTTGACGAATCTGGTCTGGGAAACATCCGTCGGAATCGCAGGCGTTTCTGGTGCGGCATAGGCTGAAAGTGACAGCATGGCAATCATGAGCGCTGGCAAGAATCTCATTTTGAGCTCCAATCTTTTATCTTTTTTGATAGCTCAATTTAGCAATAATTAATTGCAATATCTAGCGCTATTGCATCTTTTTTTGATATTTATCAATTGAATAATTTTTATTGCATTCAACTGGATAGGTAATTTGCCGGAAATCGTGTGTAGAACAAGCTGAACAATGATTTACCCGTCCGTACCCGCATTCTGCTGCTGTCTTCTTGAGGCTTCTGCCAGGCGCATCACAATGCGTTGGCTGACGAATGGAAAAAGCCCCGGTATGAATGCGTGCACGATAGAAGCTACGCCTGCCCAGAGCAGAAGGAAACCTGCGCGCATCGCAAACATGAAGTGTTCGCCATAACTTTTGCCGGATTCTTTAAGGTGATGACTGAACATTCTGCAATATCTCCCATACTTCAGAGGCCGCTGGAGCCGGGCCTTTTCGGTGATATTTTGCGCCAAATAATTGATCATGGGTACCTCTCGGCTGGGCGGAATTTTTTACGAAGTGAGTGCTTATACGAAAGCCAGTCCCCGAAGAATTTGCTGCATACGCCTTGCAGGGCTGTGTTCCGCGGCATAGAATCAAACTGTTCGAATTCGAACGGTCATGGTCGGCCCCGGGAATCGTTGAAGACAAAAGGGCGATGGATGCCGAGGCCACCTATGAAAATATGGATCGATAAAACGACATGACGACCAGACTACGCTCACAGCAGGAAGATACCCGCTTCAAGATTTTGCGGCTGCTTGAGCAGAACCCCAACCTCAGCCAGCGCGAACTGGCAGAACGGCTCGGCATTAGCCTGGGCGGGCTCAACTATGTGCTGAAAGCCCTGCTGGATAAGGGGCTGGTCAAGATGCACAACTTCCAGCAAAAGAAAAACAAACTCGCCTACGCCTACCTGCTGACGCCCGCCGGCATCAGCGAAAAGGCAGCGCTCACCAGCCGCTTTCTAAAGCGCAAAATGGCCGAGTATGAAGCGCTCAA
>DIVE01000065.1:4560-5720 GCA_002423265.1 Methylophilaceae bacterium UBA6140
AAATTCTTCAAGACCACCGGCTTCGATATCAGCCGGCCGCGCATTGCCGAGCTGAGATCGGGCGTGGACAGCACGCTGGAGACCAGCCCGGAAGAGCTGCGCGAGGCCAAGCTCCTGCGCGTGACAGACCAGCTTGCCGACATTGCCGGTTGCAACATTTATATCGTTACCGTACCCACGCCGATTGATGAATACAAACGGCCGGATCTCACGCCGCTGGTACGCGCCAGCGAATCGGTAGGCAAGGTGCTCAAAAAAGGCGATATCGTCATCTTTGAATCCACTGTTTACCCCGGCGCCACGGAAGAAGTCTGTGTACCCATCCTCGAGCGCCATTCCGGGCTCACATTCAACAGCGACTTCTTTGCCGGCTACAGCCCCGAGCGCATCAACCCCGGCGATAAGGAACACCGCTTGCCGACCATCAAGAAAGTGACCAGCGGCAGCACGCCGGAGACAGCCGAAACGGTAGATCAGCTCTACAAAAGCATTATCAGGGCCGGCACGCACAAAGCCAGCAGCATCAAGGTGGCCGAGGCCGCCAAGGTCATCGAGAACACCCAGCGCGATCTCAATATTGCGCTGATGAACGAACTTGCCATCATTTTCCACAAACTCGGCATTGATACGCTGGAAGTCCTGCAGGCGGCCGGCACCAAGTGGAATTTTCTTCCCTTCCGCCCCGGCCTGGTCGGCGGGCACTGCATCGGTGTTGACCCATACTATCTGACGCACAAAGCCACCGCCGTCGGTTACCACCCCGAGGTCATCCTCGCCGGGCGGCGCATCAACGACAACATGGCAGGCTGGGTGGCCGATGAAGTGTCAAGATCATGCTGCGCAAGGGCATCCCGGTGCTGAACGCCAGGATACTGGTGCTCGGTCTCACCTTCAAGGAAAACTGCCCCGATCTGCGCAACACCAAAGTCGTCGATCTGATCAGCGGCCTCAAGGCGTATCACGCCCATGTCGATGTCTACGACCCCTGGATCGACATCGCCGAGGCAAGGCACGAATACGGTCTCGATTGCCTTGCCACCATGCCGGAGAATGGCAGTTACGATGCCGTTGTGCTGGCGGTTTCGCACCGCGAATTTGTTGCCATGGGCGAGGCCGCATTGCGCGCGCTGGGCCGTGAACACAGCGTGCTTTACGACGTC
>DIVE01000094.1:0-15953 GCA_002423265.1 Methylophilaceae bacterium UBA6140
GAGGCTTCCTTGCGCTGATCCTGAGAGGCCGAAACGAAACTTTTCTGTACTTCAGGGTGATCGTAAAGCTGGAGATCGCGAAGCTCGTCCGGCACCAGGTCTTCGACATTTTTCGGCAACTCGGTGCGGTAACGGTAATAATCCTCCAGCCCGTTTTCGACAATCGCTTCAGCCACCGCCTGACAGCCGTGGCAGCACATGTCGCGCGGCTGCTGCAGCACGATCGCCGTATAGCGGATGCCGGAGGGTACAGGCAGGCCGCAGTGATAACAGGCCGGTTGCGTATCTTGCACAGCGCTCATCGGTACTCTGCGTAAAATCCCGGCTAATTATCGAGGAACAGTTCTTGCTGGCTGCGGAACTCGACGTCTTCCTTGCGAATGACGATCTCGGCCAGCCAACGACCCGCCTGCGGCAACGTCAGTTCGCTCTGGTAGCGGCCGGGCGCGGTTTCTTGCAAGGTCAGGGAACGGTCATCACGGCTGTTGGCGACGCGCCACAAACCGAGCGTGACTTCGGCCGCCTCAATGGGCGCACCGTTGCGATCCAGCAGGACAATTGCGATGGCACCAGCCTGCCGGCTCTGCAGGGTTTGCGCGCCCTGCAGGCTCACTTGCCAGCCGAGCTCGCGCTGCTGTTCGACCCTGGCCAGATGCCCTTGATAACTCTTGTTCTTGTCATGCGGCACGGTACCGGGGAAGGCGGTATGGACTTTCTGTTTTTCCGGATTGGGCAGCACGAACTGCGCCAGCATGTCAGGCACTCCCCGGCTGGCAATCGAAAGCAGAATGGCATTGAGCACGACGAGGAAAATGAAAAAGGCAATGATCAGTCTCGGCGCCCAATGCATGGATTGTTTCTTCTGTTGCAGGCTGCCGAATACCGAGAGCACGCCGGCGTTGGCAAGATAGACGGCAAAGTGAATCGCCAGAACATCGCCTCCGGCCCAGTGCTGGCTGGCATAAACCAGATAGAGCAGGAACGGCAGCATGCCGCCCAGCACGCCGGCCCAGAAATTGGGCAAACCCAGACGGCGGCTGATGAAGAACAGCGCTGCAGCCAGTATCAGGCCGCCGAACAAGGTTTCGGTCATCGAGATTTCGGGAATCATCGCCAGCATGGTGCCCGCCTATCTTTTGCTGTTGAAGTTGGTCTGCACCACCAGCGGCTCGGCATCGGGGCTGGACGGCTGAACGACAAAATCGAAGGCCTGCGTGGTGATGGCGATCTCGCGTGGCAAATCGATACGCGCGCCGATGGTCAGGCTCTTGCCGGCACGCACGCGAATCTGCGGAATATCGCCGATATTGAGCGATTCTGCAGGAATGCCGCGCACCGTCAGCTGATAGACTTCATCCTGCTCGGTCTTGTTGACGATATGGATCTGATAACGGTTTCTGAAACTGCCGTCCGACAGGGTGACGAACAAAGGCTGCCGCGTCTGTTGCACGGTGACTTCGGTATCGCTGCGGCTGCCGATGTTGTAGAACAACAAGCCGGTCGCGATAATCAGGGCCAACGCGTATCCCCACACCTTGAGGCGTTTCCACTCCAGATGAGGTTTGACCGGATGCTCGCTGCTCAGATTGCGTTCGGAATCGTAACGGATCAGGCCGCGCGGATAGCCTACTGAATCCATGATGTTATTGCAGGCGTCGATACAGAGGCCACAGGAAATGCATTGGTATTGCAGGCCGTCGCGGATATCGATACCAGTCGGGCAAACCTGCACGCAGAAACCGCAATCGATGCAATCGCCGTGACCCTTGGCCTGACGCTCCTCGCGCGTCTTCAACCCGGCTTTCGGGATGATGCGGCCCGCAGTGCCTTCACCGCGTCGTGCATCGTAACTCACCGCCAGCGTATCCGCCTCGTACATGACCCCCTGAAAACGCGCATACGGGCAGCCCATGGTGCAGACGTGTTCGCGGATGACACCGGCAGCGAGATAGGTGGTAATGGTCAGCACGACCACAGTGATATAGGCGGCCTGTGCTGCCTCACCGCTGAAGAGCCTGACAACGAATTCCGGCGCGTAACTGAAATAGGCGGCAAAGGTCACTGCCGTCCAGAACGAAATAAGGATCATCAGCGCATGTGAACCGCCCACTTTCATCACTTTTTCAGCGTTCCACGGCTGGCTCTTCAGGCGCAAACGGGCAGGGCGTTCGCCTTGAATCCGATGCTCGATCCAGATAAAGAGATCCGACCACAAGGTCTGAAAACAGAAATAACCGCACCACGCGCGGCCAATCAGGCCGGTAGTGAAAAACAGCAACGCCGCCGCAATGAACAACAGCATCGCCAGCCAGAAAATATCCTGCGGGTAGACGATCAGATCGAAAATGAAAAAGCGGCGCGTATCCAGATCGAACATCACGGCCTGATCGGCAGCGCTGTTGCGCGACCACGGCATCCACGGCAGCAGGAAGTAGACGGAATAAGCCAACAGCATGACAGCCGTTTTGAAGTTGCGGAACTTGCCCTTGACCGAGCGCGTGACGATCGGAATATGCTTAAGAGCTGGCTTGGCGCTGCTGACATCCATGGCTATGACTCACCTGTTGATTGATTGCTGCTGAAACAGAGGTAATTCGCGGTTAAATGTAGACACTATAAAAAGCATAAAGGCTCACTCAAGCGTGAGCCTTTATGCCGGTAAAAGCGGGATTACTTGCCGCCGCCCAGGCCTTGATGCACGTAAACCGTGAGCAATTTGATCTGATCCGGCTTGAGACGGTCTTCCCAAGGTGGCATCACGCCACGGTTGAGGCCACCGGAGATGATGGTCTTTACCACCTTCAGCTTTTCTTCCGGCGTATTGAGCTCTGGAATATTGGCCCACAGCCAGATCTTGTCGGTCAGGTTGGCGGAGCCTATGCCCTCGATGCCCTTGGCATCGGCGCCGTGACAGGCATAGCAACCGGCGGTATTGGTCTGGAACAGCTTGGCACCGGAACTGGCGCTGCCGGCGTCGTGCGGCTCTCCGGAGAGGCTCAGCACATAATTGGCAAGCTGGCCGATTTCCTCGTCCGAAACAATTTCCTTGAAGGCCGGCATGTAACCGCGACGGCCATGCACGATGGTGGCCTCGATCTGTTCATAGGCGCCGCCATACTGCCAATGGTCGTCGGTGAGGTTCGGTGCGAAGCCGATAACCCCTTGCCCGCCTGCCTGATGGCAAGGTGCACAGTTATCCGAGAACAAGGTCTTGCCTGCGGAAGTCACGAACTGCATCAGCTCGGCATCCTGTGCAATCTGGTCATAGGGGGTGGCTGCCACCTTGTCGAACCACTGTTTCTGCGCTGCATGCAGTTCATTCATTTCCACCATGAACTTGGAGCGCATGTTCCAGTGCGTGGTCTTTTCGACTTCCGTACCATCGACCTGGGTTGCGGTATAGGTAATGCTGTTGAGGCCTGGCACGCCTTTGGTGAAAGTGCTGCCGACCGGCCAGGCCGGATAAAACAGCCAATAGACCACGGTAAAAATCGCGGTGATGTAAAAAGCCCAAACCCACCATCTTGGTAGCGGATTGGTCAGCTCGCGGATGTCGCCATCCCATGAGTGGCCGGTCGTCGGCACCCCGCCCTGGCTGAATGTTGGCTTTTGTTCGGCTGTGCCGCTTCCTTTTGTATTTTCCTGACTCATATCACTTGCCCTTGAACTCTATATCGTCATCTTCCAGCGGGATGTTCTTGTAACTTTCCAGCCTCTGGCTGCGTTTTCGGCTACCGTAAACGTAGAACAGAATGCCGCAAAACAAAGTGAAAAAAATCAGCAATGCCAGCGGCTTTGTATTCTCGAACTGGGTAAACCATAAAAGCAATTCCATCATTTGGCAGCCTTAGCGGAATTTCACAAAGTAATCATCATCGTATTTCTTGAAATCGACCAGCGTGCCCAGCATCTGCAAGTAAGCCACCAGAGCATCCATCTCGGTCAACTTGTCCGGGTTGGTGTCGTAATTGCCTTGCTGTGCCTGACTGATCAGATTTTTCTCGGCATCGGGGATATGCAGATATTTGGCGACATCGGCACCGAACTCCTCGACGTTGCGGTCGTACTCGGCCTGAGTTTCAGAGTACGGTACACCGGTTTTACGCAGTGCACGCAACCTGAGGCCGATATCGGAATAATCCAGATCGTTCTTCGCCAGCCACGGGTAATTCGGCATCACGGATTGCGGCACCAGCGAGCGCGGTGCGATCAGATGCTGGGTCTGCCAGTCGTTGGAATATTTGCCGCCGACGCGCGCAAGATCAGGACCTGTGCGCTTGGAACCCCACTGGAACGGGTGGTCGTATTTGGATTCCGCCGCCAGCGAGTAGTGGCCGTAACGCAAGGCTTCATCACGGAACGGGCGGATCATCTGCGAGTGACACAGATAACATCCTTCGCGGATGTAGATGTCGCGCCCACGCAACTCCAGAGGTTTGTAAGGGCGTACGCCCTCGACCTTTTCCACCGTTTCCTTGATGAAAAACAGCGGAACGATCTCAACCAGGCCACCCGCACTGATGGCGACCATGGTCAGGACCAACAAAATACCCAGGTTACGTTCAATCTTGTCGTGCTTCATGCTGACTCCAGACTCTTAATCTTTACTATTTAGCCGCTCAAGCCGCATTGGCGCTCAGCTTGCCTTCGACCTGCTGCTCGGCAGTCGGCTCGACGCTGCCCTTGCGGATGGTCTTGTACATGTTGTAGCACATCAGAATCATGCCGGCGAGGAAGAAGGCTCCGCCAACAGCACGCATGATGTAGAAAGGATGTGCAGCCGCGACAGACTCGACAAAGGAATACTGCAGATTGCCGAAGTCATCGAAAGCGCGCCACATGAGACCCTGCATGATGCCGGAGATCCACATCGCGGTGATGTAGAGCAGGATGCCAATGGTCGCCAGCCAGAAATGCACGTTGATCAGTTTCAGGCTGTGCATCGGCGTATTCCACAAACGCGGAACCAAGTGATACAGGCTGCCGAAGGTAATCATCGCCACCCAGCCCAGCGCGCCGGAGTGCACGTGGCCCACGGTCCAGTCGGTATAGTGCGAGAGCGCGTTGACGTCCTTCAGCGACATCATCGGACCTTCGAAAGTGGACATGCCGTAGAACGACAGGGCCACGATCAGGAAACGCATGACCGGATCGGTGCGCAGTTTGTCCCATGCGCCGGACAGCGTGAGGATGCCGTTGATCATGCCGCCCCAGGAAGGCAGCAACAACATGATGGAGAAGGTTGCAGCCAGAGTCGAGGTCCAATCCGGGATCGCGGTCCAGTGCAAGTGGTGCGAACCGGCCCACATGTAAAGGAAAATGATGGCCCAGAAGTGGATCACGGAAAGACGATAGGAATAGATCGGACGGCCGGCTTGCTTCGGCACGAAGTAATACATCATGCCGAGGAAGGCTGCGGTCAGGAAGAAGCCCACCGCGTTGTGGCCGTACCACCATTGCGTCATCGCATCCTGCACGCCGGAGAACAGGCTGTAGGACTTCATCGAGAACAGTTCGACCGGGATGGCCAGGTTATTGAACACATGCAACAGCGCAGTTGCGAGTATGAATGCGAGATAGAACCAGTTGGCAACGTAGATGTGCGGCTGCTTGCGCTTCATCAGGGTGCCGACGAACACGGTCAGATAAGCCACCCAGACAAACAGAATCAGCAGGTCAATCGGCCATTCCATTTCGGCATATTCACGGCCCTGGCTGTGACCCATCACGTTGCCGAGCGCGGCAAACACGATCGCCGCCTGCCAGCCCCAGAACGTGAAATTGGCCAGACCGTCGCTGAACAGGCGGGCCTGACAGGTTCGCTGAACCACATAATAGGAAGTCGCAAACAGCGCGCTACCGCCAAAACCGAAAATCACTGCACCTGTATGCACCGGACGCAAACGACCGAATGTAATGTACGGATTATCGAAATTAAGTACCGGGAAGGCCAGTTCGGAAGCGATATAAACGCCAACGAACATGCCGATTGCACCCCAGATCAATGTCATGATGGTGAATTTACGAACAATATCGTAATTGTATTGCTCGTTGCTGTTCACCGTTGCTGCTGTACCCGTCGCTGCCATCACTACGACTCCCGAAAATCAAACTCAACAATAAAAACCTGAAACTCACGCATGGAAATTCACATCGAACTGCTCAAGACTGGGCGGATCAGCCGCAAACCCCGCATTAGAGCCCGATATTATAGTCTCCATACAAGCCGCTCAACAACTCAAAAATCGCTAGATCAGGCGGCTCAAATCGTGCGCAATCTCGACTGGCTTTTGCCCGTATTTCAGATAAATGCGAATTTTTCCTTTTTTATCAAAAACATAAATTCCGGCACTGTGATCGAAACTGTAGCCCGTCTGCCCGGCTTCCTGCTGGCGCGCGTAGAAAATCTTGAAGGTTTTGGCCGTCTCATCAATCTCCCCGGCAGTGCCGGTCAAACCGATGAAGCGGCTATCGAACGAAGGCACGAACCTGGCCAGCACCTCCGGCGTGTCACGCTCGGGATCGACAGTGACAAACAACACTTGCACATCGTTGCTGCGCTCACCCATCAACTTCATCGCAGCGGCCAGATCGGCCATGGTGGTGGGGCAAATGTCCGGGCAATGGGTGAAGCCGAAAAACAGCGCAACCACCTTGCCATCGAAATCGGCCAACTGTCTTTTATTGCCCTGATGATCAGTCAGCTCGAAACCGCTGGCAAAATCTGCGCCGGTGATATCGGTGCCGAACAGTGACGACTCGTCACCCGAGGGTTTGCAGGCTGCCAGCAACAGTATCAGGGAAACAGCAACAAGACGGGTAATTGATTCAAGCATTTTCAGTCATCCTTTAAAGCTTGAAACGATTCTAACACGCTGCCACGGCGATTATTTGTGCAAGAAAACCGATGCAGTCAGAATAAAATGCAGATCCGTGCCGGACATCGACAAATTCCCTGCCGAGAGGCCAAATCCCGCTATTCAAGTGCGCAAAGATACGTTTACAATTAAGGTTTTGCTTCTCAGGGAAATTCAAGATGGCTGTAGCCAAATCCATGGCCGACCGCGATGGTCTGATCTGGTACGACGGTAAGATGGTTCCGTGGCGGGATGCCACGACTCACGTCCTGACTCACACGCTGCATTACGGCATGGGAGTGTTCGAAGGTGTCCGAGCCTACAAGACCGAGAAAGGAACGGCCATTTTCCGCCTGCAGGAGCATACCGATCGACTGTTTCGCTCGGCGCACATCCTCGGCATCAAGATGCCCTATGACAAGAAAACCCTGATGGAAGCCCAGTTGGCTGCCGTGCGCGACAACAAGCTGGAATCCGCTTACATTCGTCCGATGGCATTCTATGGCGCTGAAGCCATGGGCATTTCCGCCAAGACCCTCTCCACCCACGTTATCGTCGCTGCCTGGAGCTGGGGCGCCTACATGGGCGACGAAGCGCTGGAAAAAGGCATTCGCGTCAAAACTTCCTCTTTCTCGCGTCACCATGTCAACGTTACCATGTGCAAGGCCAAGGCCAACGGCAACTACATGAACTCCATACTGGCGCACCAGGAAGCCGCACAGGACGGCTACGACGAAGCGCTGCTGCTGGATGTCGACGGCTTTGTTGCTGAAGGTTCCGGCGAAAACATCTTCATCGTGCGCAAAGGCAAGCTGATCACGCCTGATCTCACCAGCGCGCTGGAAGGCATCACCCGCGATACCATCGTTCAACTGGCAGAAGAAATGGGCCTGAAAGTGGTTGAAAAGCGCATCACCCGCGACGAAGTCTATTCTGCGGACGAAGCCTTCTTCACCGGCACAGCCGCAGAAGTCACGCCGATCCGCGAACTCGACAACCGCGCCATCGGCGCAGGCGGCCGTGGCCCGATCACCGAGAAACTGCAATCGCTCTATTTCGATGTAGTCAAAGGCCGTTCCGCCAAGCATCAGGATTGGCTGACGCTCGTATAATCAAGCTGTAGAAACAAGGATTGATCTATGGCTGAACAAGCTGAACAAGCAAAAGAAATCGAAATCACAGTAAAAGACCTGCCGTTGCACTGTCCGACCAAAGAAGTCGCGCTCTGGTGTTCGCACCCGCGCGTTTTTCTGGATATTGCAGCCAGCGGTCATGCCATGTGCCCTTACTGCGGCACGCAGTACAAACTCAAGGCTGGCGAAGTGGTGGGCCACCACCACTGATGCCGCCTGTTCTGGCCGGGCCTGATCCGAGCGCTTCGGGCAAGGCATGAAAACCCGCTACGGCGCCCCGCGCACCAGCGTCCCACAATCTTGAAATCACTGCGGCCGTTTCCTGCAACTCCCTGCTGTCGGCACGGTTGATCCAGAATGTCGTTTCAGGCTCTCCCGGCACATCATTAAGCAAAGCAGCCTCCCGCAACCGTCTTTCAACCTGCCGCGCAACCGCTTCACCAGTATCGATCAGCGTCACTGACGGCCCGGCTTCGGCTTCAATCAAGGGCCGCAAAAAAGGATAATGCGTACAGCCGAGCACAATCGTATCGGCGCCCGCTGCCAGCAAGGGTCGCACATACTGCGCGACCAGCGCCCGCGTTGCCGCACCATCCAGCTCGCCGCGCTCCACACACTCCACCAGCCCGTGGCAGGCCTGAGTGACGACCTGCACGTTCTTGCCGTAACTTTCCAGCAGCGCTGCGAACTGTGCGCTTTTGAGTGTGCCGCTGGTCGCCAGCACACCGACTACTCCGCTGCGCGTCGCCGCTGCCGCCGGTTTGACGGCCGGCTCCATGCCAATGACGGGCAGTGAAAAATGACTACGCAGGGTCGCTATCGCCGACGCCGTCGCCGTATTGCAGGCGACGACGATGGCCTTGGCCCCCTGTCCGACCAGAAAGCGCGTGAGCGAGAGCGAACGCTCGCGAATAAACTCGGCGGACTTGTTGCCATAGGGTGCGTAGCCGGAATCGGCACAGTAAAGCAAAGCCTCATGCGGCATGCACTCACGGATATGCTTCAACACGGAGACACCGCCTATGCCGGAATCAAATACGCCGATGGGGGAACTCTTGCCCGGTGAGGATGCGGATGCGTTGATGGTCACGAAAGACGGCTTTGCATGAAAATCGAAATTGAAAAGGAGTTTAGCTGAACTGCGTGCGGGATGTCATGGTCTTGTCGCAAGCTACTCTATAATGATGGGCAACTGCAAAGGAAAAGCATGGCAAACCGACTCAGCAAAATCTATACGCGCACCGGCGACGACGGCACCACCGGCCTCGGCGATGGCAGCCGGATCAACAAGGACAGCCTGCGGGTCGAAGCAATGGGCGATGTCGATGAGCTGAATGCCGTCATCGGCATACTGCTGACCGAGCCGCTGTCTGAAATCATCGTCAGCACCCTCACCCGTGTGCAGCATGATCTCTTCGACCTCGGCGGCGAAATCTGCATCCCCGGTTACGAAATGGTCAAGGCCGAGCGCGTTTCAGCACTGGAAGCAACCCTCGACCAACTCAACGACCAGCTCGAACCGCTGCAGGAATTCATTCTGCCGGGCGGCACACGCGCTGCCGCCTACTGCCATCTGGCAAGGACCGTCTGCCGCCGCGCGGAGCGTCAGCTCACCCGCCTCAGCCGCGAAGAAACGGTCACTCCGGTTTCCTTGCAATATCTGAACCGACTCTCCGACCTGCTGTTTGTCATGTGCCGCATCATCAACAAGAACGCGAACCAGGCGGACGTGCTCTGGAAGAACAAAAATCAGGAAAAATGACCGCTTTCACCAGCGCACGAACCTGGTGCTCTAGCCAAGAAAAACCCAAACGCACGCTTTACGTTATAATTCGGCCACTTGGCTGAATGGATTCAGGCTGCACCTCTGATGATCAAAAAATTGCTGCAACGGGTATTCAACCCAGGCAAAAAAACCGAAAAAAAACTGCATGCCGCTTTGCGGGGTAATGGCAAACGCATATCCGCCAAAGCCCATGGCATCAACCGCAAACTGTTGAGCAGCGCCGCGCTGAAGACCACCGAAGGACTGCAGAACGCAGGCTTCGAGGCTTATATCGTCGGCGGCGCCGTGCGCGACCTGCTGCTGAAAAGACGACCCAAGGATTTCGACGTTGCCACCAACGCCACGCCGGAACAGGTCAACCGCGTATTCCGCCGTTCGCGCATCATCGGCCGCCGTTTCCGCTTGGTACATGTCATGTTCGGCGATGAAACGATCGAGGTCTCAACCTTCCGCGGCAGCCATCTGGCCGAAAGCGATCACGCCAAGACTGCCGATAGCGGACGCATTCTGCGCGACAACGTATTCGGCAATCAGGAAGAAGATGCCGTCCGCCGGGATTTCACCGCCAATGCGCTGTATTACGACCCGGCAACCGAAGAGCTGATCGACTTTCATCACGGTGTCGCCGATATCGAGAGCGGCGTCCTGCGCATGATCGGCGATCCGGCTACTCGCTACCGCGAAGACCCGGTGCGCATGCTCCGTGCGATCCGGCTCTCGGCCAAGCTCGGACTCAAGCTCGACCGCGCTACCGAGGCTCCTATCCCGAAAATGGCCGATCTGTTGAAAGACGTGCCCGAGTCGCGTCTGTTCGATGAAATGCTGAAGCTTTTCCTCTCCGGCCATGCGCTGGAAAGCGCGCGCGAACTGCGCAAACACGGACTGCACCATGGCATGCTGCCTCTGCTGGACGTCGTGCTGGAACAACCGGCGGGCGAGCGCTTCGTCAATCTGGCACTGAAAAACACCGATGACCGCGTGCTGAGCGACAAGCCGGTGTCGCCGAGTTTTCTGTTTGCCACCCTGCTCTGGCATGAAGTGCTTGCAGCCTGGAAGAAATACCAGGCCGCAGGTGAGCGTCCGATCCCGGCGTTGCACATGGCAATGACCGAAGTCACCGAAGTGCAGGCGGAAAAACTCGCCATCCACAAACGTTACAGCAGCACCATGCGCGAAATCTGGGGCCTGCAGCCGAGGTTCGAACAGCGCGCAGGCAAACGCCCCTACGGACTGATCGAGCATCCGCGCTTCCGCGCCGCCTACGATTTTCTGTTACTGCGCTGCGAATCCGGCGAAGCACCTGCCGAGCTCGGCCAGTGGTGGACGGATTTCGCTGCGGCCGATGGCGAAGCCCGTGCCGCCATGTTGTTGCCGGACAATGAACCGAAAAAACGCCGGCGCCGCCGGCGCAGCAAATCCGATGCCGGCAGCGCTGCCGAGCCTTCCGCATGAGCCGGGCCTATGTTGCGCTGGGCAGCAATCTGGGGTTCCCGCAACAGCAGATACTCAAGGCGTTTGAACAGCTGGAAGGATTGCCGCTGACCGAGGTGGTGAAAAAATCCTCGCTTTACCACAGCGCGCCTGTCGGCTACGACGACCAACCGGATTTCATCAATGCCGTCGCCGAGCTGCGTACAAAACTCGATCCCGAAAAGCTCTTGAGCTACCTGCTGGCGATCGAAAACCTGCATGGCCGCCGTCGGCCTTTCCCCAACGCGCCGCGCCAGCTCGACCTCGATCTCTTGCTGTATGACGAGCGGCAGATGCAGACGGCGAATTTGACACTCCCGCACCCCCGGATGCACACGCGCGGCTTTGTGCTGTTACCATTAGCGGAAATCGCACCGGAGCTGAACATCCCGGGACTGGCTGCCGAGACTGGCGCGGCAGACAGAACAGTCGCGCAACTGGCAGCAGCATGCGGCGATCAGGGCGTAACCAGAATAACCCCTTGAGGGTGTGAAGCCATTACTCTATGACCATCATCAAGACAGACCTGACCGACAGATACCCGCATATCGTCATCGAAGGCCCGATCGGCAGCGGCAAGACCACGCTCGCTCGCAAGCTGGCTGACCGCTATGCGGCCTCGCTGCTGCTGGAAAACGCCGAAGCCAACCCGTTTCTGCCGCGCTTCTATCAGGATTTGCAGCGTTATGCGTTGCCAACTCAGCTGTTCTTCCTGTTTCAACGGGCCAACCAGTTGAGCGATCTGACCCAGCGCGACATGTTCTCACAGGCGGCGATTGCCGATTTCTTCCTCGAAAAAGACCCAATCTTCGCCCGCCTCAACCTCGACGATGAGGAATTCGCCCTTTACCGGCAAATCTACCAGCACCTGCATCTGAAGGCTTCAACACCGGATCTGGTGATCTATCTGCAAACCCCGGTGGACGCTTTGCTGGAACGCATCGCCCAGCGCAATGTCAGTTACGAACAGGAAATCCCGCGCGAGTATCTGGTGCGGCTGGCGGACGCCTACAGCGATTTCTTTCACCAGTACGACGCTTCCCCCATCCTCATTGTCAACAATGAAAAACTCAACACGGCGGCAGACGAAGCCTCACTGGATATGCTGATAGAACGCGCACTGCAGCTACGCAGCAGGCGTGAATTCTTTAACCCGGATTTCGCCTAGCAGAGGAAACCCTGATGAACCTGGTCACCCTGCAGCAAATGAAAACGCAAGGCAAGAAAATCGCCGTGCTGACCTGCTACGACGCCAGCTTTGCCAGCTTGCTGGAACAGGCCGGTGTCGATGTTCTGCTGGTCGGCGACTCGCTCGGCATGGTGCTGCACGGTGCCAAAAGCACGCTCAGCGTCACCCTGCATGACATGCAGTATCACACCCGCTGCGTCGCCGAAGGCAGCAAGAGCGCTTATATCGTCACCGACATGCCGTTCGGCAGCTATCAGCAATCGCCCGAACAGGCTTTGCGCAATGCCGCACGGCTGATGGCAGCAGGAGCGCACATGGTCAAGCTCGAAGGCGGCGCCGTGATGGCGGAAACTGTGCGGTTTCTGGTCTCGCGCGGCATCCCGGTATGCGGCCATCTCGGCTTCACGCCGCAATCCGTGCATCTGCTGGGCGGCTATCGCGTACAGGGCCGCGACGATGCCCAGGCCGCGAAACTGTTGCAGGATGCCAGGGCACTGGCCGATGCCGGCGCAGGCTTGTTGGTACTGGAAATGGTGCCGGCAACGCTGGCAGCAGAAATCACTGCAGCCATCGGCATTCCGACCATCGGCATCGGTGCCGGCACGGATTGCGACGGCCAGGTGCTGGTGTTGCAGGACATGCTGGGCATCTACGCCGGCAAATCACCGAGGTTCTCGCGCAATTTCATGCAGGGTGCAGAAAGCATACAGGCGGCGGTAGAGCATTATGTGCAAGCGGTCAAATCCGGCGAGTTTCCGGCTGCGGAGCATTGCTTCTAGATGCAAGTCATTCATACCGTGGAAGCGCTGCGGCAAACACTGATGGCAAAGCACGCCATCGCCTTCGTGCCGACCATGGGCAACCTGCATACCGGCCATCTGCATCTGGCCGAACTGGCAAAACAGCACGGGCAATCTGTGGTCGTCAGCATTTTCGTCAACCCGCTGCAATTCGGTGCCAATGAAGACCTCGCCAGCTACCCGCGCACCTTGCAGGCCGACTGCGAGAAACTGCGCGCGGCCGGCGTCGATATCGTCTTTGCGCCGGATGAACACGAAATGTACCCGGAGCCGCAGACCATTACCGTCAACCCACCACCTGTCGCCAACGAGCTTTGCGGTGCGGCGCGGCCGGGGCATTTTGCCGGCGTGGCCACCGTCGTCCTGAAACTGTTCAACATGGTACAGCCGCAAGTCGCTGTATTCGGCAAGAAGGATTTTCAGCAGCTGGCCATCATCCGCCAGCTGACCGCTCAGCTTAACCTGCCGGTCGAGATCATTGCAGGCGAAACGATGCGCGAGGCCGACGGCCTTGCCATGAGCTCACGCAACGGCTATCTGACGGCAGCGCAAAGACAGGAAGCTCCGAGACTCTACCGCACCCTGCAACTGGTCGCCGAAGAGGTCACCAAAGGCGGGCAGGATTTTGCGGCGCTCGAAGCACAAGCCGTCCAATACCTCACGCAACTGGGCTGGATCGTCGATTACATCAGCATACGCGCCAGCCGCACCCTCGCCGTCGCTACAGCGGAAGACCGCGAACTGGTCGTTCTCGGCGCCGCGCGTCTGGGCAAAACGCGCCTGATCGACAATCTCGAATTCTGCAGAACATGAACGCATTTTTGCACCGGTGGCGCTAAGTGACTATAATGTCACTCCTTTTGAATCGACAAGGGTGTCCATGCAAAGAACCATGCTCAAATCGAAGCTGCACCGTGTGCGCGTAACGCACTCGGAGCTCGACTACGAAGGTTCCTGCGCCATTGATGAAGCCTTGATGGAGGCTGCCGACATTCGCGAGTATCAGCAGATCGACATCTACAACATCAACAACGGCGAGCGTTTCACCACTTACGCAATCCGTGCCGAACGCAATTCCGGCACCATCTCCGTCAACGGTGCCGCTGCGCGCAAGGCAAGCCCGAACGACCTCCTGATTATCGCCACCTATGCCAGCTACAACGAAATCGAACTTGAGAAATTCAAGCCGCAGCTGGTCTATGTCGATAGCCAAAACCGCATCAAGGATCAACGCAACGCGATCCCTGTGCAAATATCCAACCAGGCTGCCTGAAAATCTCAATGCTAGATCTCGAAGAAATGAAACTGGCCGTCATCGACGCGCTGGAAGATATCAAGGCGTTTGATATCACTGTGATGGATGTACGCAAGCTCACCGAAATGACTTCGTACATGATCGTCGCCAGCGCAAATTCCACCCGCCAGGCCAAGGCCATCGCCGACAACGTGCGCGAAAAGCTGAAGGCAAAAGGCGCCGAACTGCGCGGCACCGAAGGCGACAAGGAAGGCGAATGGGTGCTGGTCGATCTGGGCGACATCGTCGTCCACATCATGATTCCGAGCGCACGCGCCTACTACAATCTGGAACAACTCTGGGGCGAGACGGAAATCCGCCGCTCTTCGAGCAAATCCGCCGCCGCATAACCCCATCTTGAAACTGCGCATCCTCTCGGTCGGCCATAAAATGCCTGATTGGGTGGATAAAGCCTGCGCGGAATACCTCAAGCGCATGCCGCGCGAGGCCAGCGTCGAAATCATCGAAATCAAGCCGGACAAGCGCGCTTCCGGCAAAAACTCTGACGTCGTACAGGAAGCCGAAGCTGCAAGAATTCTCGATGCGGCCGGCCGCGATTATCTGGTCGTACTCGACGAACACGGCCAGGAAGTCACCACCACCCAGCTGGCGCAACGCATGGAACACTGGCTTACCGGCGGCCGTGACGTTTCGCTCGTGATCGGCGGTGCCGATGGCCTGCACAATTCGCTCAAACAAAAGGCCGATTGGCTCTGGAGCCTTTCAAAACTGACACTGCCGCACGGCATGGTACGGGTGGTGCTGGCCGAGCAACTTTATCGCGCCTGGTCGGTCATCCATCATCATCCCTACCACCGCGAATAATTCATGAAAAAAACTCTGGTCTGGTTCCGTCGCGATCTGCGCGACTATGACCATGCTGCGCTCTATCACGCGCTGGAATCCTCCTCCGAAGTCTATTGCGTCTTCATCTTCGATACCGCAATCCTGGAAAAACTCTGCAACAAGGCGGATCGCCGGGTGGAATTCATCTGGGAAAGCGTAAGGGAGTTAAAGCAACTGCTGCAGGCGCATGGCAGCGACCTCATCGTGCAGCATGGCGACGCGCGCGTGGAAATTCCCCGTATCGCCACAGCCTTGGGCGTAGAGGCGGTGTTCGCCAACCGCGATTACGAGCCTGATGCCAAAGCACGCGACAGCTTTGTAGCTGAACAGCTGGCTGCTGACGGTATCGGCTTTCATGATTTCAAGGATCAGGTCATTTTCGACAAGGACGAAGTCCTGACGCAAGGCGGCAAGCCGTTCGGCGTCTTCACCCCTTACAAGAATGCCTGGCTGAAGAAACTCAACGACTTTTACCTGCAGCCTCATGCGGTTGATCGTCACATTCAAAACCTGGCAAAAGTCAGCCCCAGCCCTCTGATTCCGCTCGAAGACATGGGCTTCTCACGCACCAATCTCGC
>DIVE01000094.1:16001-16714 GCA_002423265.1 Methylophilaceae bacterium UBA6140
CTGCGCTTCGGCACCGTATCCATCCGCCATCTGGCGCGCACTGCCTGGCAACTGGGCGGCGCCGGTGCAGAAAGCTGGCTCAGCGAGCTGATCTGGCGCGATTTCTATTTTCAGGTGCTGCACCACCATCCGCGGGTGGCCGCAGGACATGCCTTCAAGGCCAATTTCGAGCAACTCGCCTTCCCCGATGACGACGCTCTGTTTGAAGCCTGGTGCGATGGCAGAACCGGCTATCCGCTGGTCGACGCCGCCATGCGCCAGATCAACCGGACCGGCTGGATGCACAACCGGCTGCGCATGGTCGTTGCCAGTTTTCTGGTCAAGGATCTGCTGGTCGACTGGCGCCGGGGAGAACGTTATTTTGCCGACCACCTGATTGACTACGACCTCAGCGCAAATAACGGCGGCTGGCAATGGGCAGCCTCCACCGGATGCGACGCGCAGCCCTGGTTCCGCATCTTCAATCCGGTCACGCAATCGGAGAGATTCGATGCCGAGGGCAAGTTCATCCGCAAATACGTGCCGGAGCTTGCCGCCTGCAACAACAAAGAAATCCACGCACCCTGGCTGATGCCGGAAATGCGGCAAACCATGCTCGGCATCAGAATCGGCCGCGACTACCCGCAACCTGTGGTGGATCACGCCACGCAACGAGCACTGGCACTCGCACTGTACAAGCAGCAGGCAAGTCGCGAATAAGTACCGGCAGCGGC
>DIVE01000094.1:16751-24637 GCA_002423265.1 Methylophilaceae bacterium UBA6140
GGCTATAAAAAGACAATGGAATATCACATGCAGACTAAATTAAAAGGCTTGTTATTCGCCACCCTGTTCGGGCTGATGCTCTCAGGGTGCGCATCCACCGCCAACAACGATCCGCTGGAAGGCTTCAATCGCGGAGTTTACAAATTCAACGATGTTGCCGACAAGGCTGTCATCAAGCCGGTTGCCGGCGCTTACAAGGCGGTTCTGCCGAGCCCCGTGCGCAGTGGCGTCAACAATTTCTTCAGCAACCTGAATACCTTTGTCTCTGTCATCAATGATCTGTTGCAATTCAAATTCGACAAAGCCGCAGAAGGTGCCGGCCGCTTTGTCATCAACAGCACATTCGGTATCGCCGGTCTGGTGGATGTCGCTTCCATGGACGGTATTGAAAAACGCAATGAAGACTTCGGCCAGACACTGGGCCATTGGGGCGTCGGTAGCGGCGCCTATATCGTGCTGCCTTTCCTCGGCCCATCGAGCGTTCGTGACACCACAGGCCTGGTGGTCGATACCCTGGCCTTCGACCCGATCAGCTACGTGGAAGACCCGGCAACAAGGAATGTCGCCCGCACCATCAAGCTGATCGACAAGCGCGCGCAATACCTGCCGGCCAGCGATCTGCTGGACGAAGCAGCGCTCGATCCTTATGCCTTCATGCGTGATGCCTACTTCCAGCGCAGAAACAGTCAGATTCATGATGGCAACGTGCCGATGCTGGAAGAGGATTTCAACTAGCAACGGTTGAATCACGGCAGCTGCAAAAGGCGTCGCCGGAATAGAAAAAGCCCTGAGAGTTCAGGGCTTTTTTTACATCCATAGGGCTTTCTACATCCATAGCCGGTTTGCATCGACAACCGGCTTCATCTATTCACCCGCCACCGTCATGCGTTCGACCAGAATCGAACCCACCTGCCTCGAACCCTGCACCAGCACGTCATTGCCCAGGGCCACGATACCGTTCAACATTTCCTTCATGTTGCCGGCAATCGTGATCTCCTCCACCGGGTAGGCGATCACACCGCTCTCCACCCAGAAGCCGGCTGCGCCGCGCGAATAATCGCCGGTGACCATATTGAGGCCATGACCGAGCAGCTCGGTCACCAGCAGGCCGGTGCCCATTTCTTTCAGCATCTGTTCGAAGCCGGGCTGATGCTGCTGTCCGAGCGCATGACGCACCAGCAGATTGTGGTTGCCGCCGGCGTTGCCGGTCGTCTGCATGCCGAGCTTGCGGGCAGAGTAGCTGGATAAAAGATAGCCCTGCAAAATGCCCTGTTGCACCAGCATGCGCGGTTTTGTCGCGACACCTTCGTTATCGAATGCCGAGCTCGCCAACCCTCTTCTCAGATGCGGCTGTTCCTCGATATCGACAATCGGCGAAATAACCTGAGTGCCCAGACTGTCCAGCAGAAATGACGATTTGCGATAAAGACTGCCGCCCGATACCGCGTTGATCAGGCTCGATATCAGCCCCGATGCGAGCGGTGCTTCGAACAGTACGGGCACCTGCACCGTCTTCACCCGGCGGCAACCCAGTCGTCTGACGGTACGCTCGCCGGCCAGACGGCCGACGTGTTCCGCCGTATCGAGGTCTTCTGCCGCACGCGCGGTGCTATACCAGTAGTCGCGTTGCATGCCGCCGTCAGACTCGGCGATGACCGAGGCGCTAATGCTGTGGCGCGAACTGGGGTAACCGGCGCAGAAGCCGTTTGAATTGGCATAGACCGAGAGGCCTTCGTAGGTCGATACGCCAGCGCCTTCGGAATTGGTGATACGCGGATCGACCTCGCGCGCGGCGGATTCGCAACGCCTGGCAATTTCGAGCGCCTGCTCCACATCGATCGTCCAGGGATGGTACAGATCAAGATCGGGGAATTCGGTGGCCAGCAGATCGGCGTCGGCCAGGCCGCAGAAAGGGTCCTGTGCGGTATAACGGGCGATGTTGCAGGCGGCGGCCACAGTATCTGCCAGCGCCTGCTCCGAAAGGTCAGAGGTGCTGGCGTGGCCGCGCTGCTGGCCGAAGTAGACCGTGACCGAAACGCCCTTGTCGCGGTTGTATTCTATGGTTTCGGTCTCGCCCATGCGCACCGAAACGTTCTGACCGATACCGAGGCTGATGTCGGTCTCCGCAGCAGAGGCGCCTGCAGCACGGGCAAGTTGCAGAACGCGGGCACCCATCTCCTGCAACTGCTCCAAAGAATAGCTGAAACGCGATTCGCTCATAAATTCATGTCCAGAAAAATCATTTCAAAAGAAGCGCAAAAAAGCCTCTGAAAAGCGTGGTGAAAAAAGCTGTTATCATACCTCACCACTCTATCTCACACAGTCAGCATGTCAGAACAATCTCAGGAACCGATCAGCAAAACCAAGCGCAAGGCCGAAATGGATGCCTTGCAGGAGCTTGGCGTCAAACTTACCGAGCTGCCCAACGACAAGCTGGCCAAACTGGATCTGCCTGAACGCCTGCTGGATGCTGTCAAGGAAACCAAACGCATCACTTCCAACGGTGCCCTGCGGCGCCAGCGTCAATACTTGGGCAGCCTGATGCGCGAAGTCGAAACCGCGCCCATCATCGACCAGCTCAAGCGCTGGGAGGGCAAGCACACGGAAGAAAACGCGCATTTCCACCAGCTTGAGCGCCTGCGTAGCCGCCTGCTGGAAGATGAAAACAGTCTTTCCGCTTTTCTGCGCGACTATCCGCAAGCCGACAGTCAGCAGATCCGCACGCTGATACGCAACCATCATCGCGAAATCAGCGCCAACAAGCCGCCAAAAAGCAGCCGCGAATTGTTCAAACTGCTGCGCGAAATCGTCGAATTAGAGCCCGCTGCAGATCCTGAACAGCAGGAAACCGAGGATTAACCGGCGCGCTCTTCCGCCTGCGGCACCTCTGCTCTGGGCGGCATGAAGAACTCGCGCGGATTACTGCAAAGCCGTTTCACCAGCGCCACCCCCAGACGACGCCACTGCACGAAGCCGACCTTGCGCGACTTCATGGCGACATAAAGCGCCAAGCCGAAGCTGACCAGCAGGTTCACGGTGCCGATCAAAAGTACTGCCAGCGCCGCGTAAAGGGCAACGGCCAGCGTCACATCAAACTGCAGACCAACGAACGAGAACCCGACGAAGGCCGAGGAAAAGGCAATGTGGCGGATATCAACCGGCAGGCCGAGCAAAACGCCGACTGCCGCCATGCCGCCGAGCAGACAGCCGAAATAGAAATTGCCGGCCAGTGCGCCGAGGTTGTTCTCGACATAGCGCGCCACCTTGTCCAGCCGGTTTTCGCCCAGCAGCATCTGTAGCCAGCCCAGCGCCCGCAAGCGTTGCGGTATCTTGTTGTAGATCGCCATGTTGTCGTGATAACCGGCAATGAGCCCGGAAAGGAACAGGCAAACGCCGGCGATTCCCGCATAGAACAAGGCACCGCTGTGCGCCGGATCAAGCTCGTCCAGCAGTTGATGCGCTTTTTCCGGCGAGACGAAATGCTCTCCGGCAAACAGGTAGAACAGGCCGGCGATCAGCATCGCCGTGGGCACCGCCAGCGACACATTGCCGATAATGGCGATGGTCTGACTGCGCACGGTCTGCGCAATGATACTGACCAGATTGTCCATTTCCCGGCTTTTGCCGTCAGAGGCGTCGATGCTCGCTGCAATCGCGGCGGCGGTCATCGCCGGCTGTTTGGTGGCAACAGTGAAATGCAGAATATGAATCAGGACAAAACCGAGGCCGTAATTGAGGCTGAACAGTATCGCCTCGGTCAACGGCGCGTGATGCTGGTTGCCGGTGACGATCTTGATCATCGCCATGACGCCGACGATCACGCCAGCCCCCATGGCCGAGCGCATCAGGGTGAAATATTCGCTGCGCGTCTCGGTAATGTAATGCTCGCCGGTCCGGCTGGCATTTTCCGTCACCCGCAGCGCCAACAACTCCACGTTCTCGCGCCAGTGCTGGCTGAGGTCGTTCTTGTGACATTCGCCCTGCACCAGCTTCTCGAACAGCTCGACATAAGCCGCTGCCGGAAATTCCCCTGCACGCAGACTGACCACGATTGCCAACAAGGACTCCAGCCGCCGTATCTGTTGGGAGATACGCTGCAGCAGGAAGGTGAGATCGATACTGGTGCCGGTTTGCGAGCTGCTGCGCCGGATTTTTCCGATCACCTCCCGGCACTGATCGAGCATGACCAGTATCTGTCTGGCATCCGCCTCTCCGCTGTCCGTTGCGGAAAGAAACTGCCGTGTTTCGATATTCTGTGTAATGAACGGCGAATCGTGATCTTCCAGCTCGGGATGATTGCGCAACAGCTCCGGCTCAAGACCAAGCGCGGAAATGCGGTAAGACAACACCTCTACCGCATCCAGCAGATTTTCCTTACTGGCCGCCAGCAACTCCGGCGAGGCTTCACCAAAACGCAAGGCACCTATCAGCTGCTGCCAGACTTCACTCGGCACCGCTCCGACCCAGCGCTCATCGCTGGATTTCGGAAAAATGGTCGCGAACATATCCTTCAGATAGCGATTGTCGATCGCCGCCGGCAACAGCTTGTGCCCGAGCCGGCGCCAGAGCTCGCTAAAAAAACCGGTACTCGGCTGGATACCGGAATCGACGAACAGCGATACCGGCCTGTGCATCGCAAGCAAACGCAATATCGCATCGCGCAGCGCCTCCGCCTTCGCCGGCTCGTTGTTCAGCACATAGCATAAAGCCTGTACGGCGTGAGTAGCCTGATCCGGCTGACCAAGTCTGCGCGGGCGGATTTCGGCCACCAGATCGGCCAGAAAGTCGGCCTCGCGCCCTTCGGCGCTGGCATATTTTTCGAGGATATTTTCTATGGTCATGCGTCTTGCCCGATTATGATTTTTATTGATACCCGGCCGGCAACGCCAGCCGGGCAATACAGACCGCTGGCGCGGGACCGGCCAGCGCATGTTTCAATTCTACTACTCAGTAAGCCTGATTGAGCGTAAGCGCAGACTTGTAGACCGCGCCATTGCGGATGTAATAAACATCCACGGTTTGCCCGGCATAGCGCTTGGCTGCGGCTGTCAGCGCTTCCGGCTTTTCCAGCAGCTCCTCGCCGATGCTCATGATCACGTCCAGCTCCTGCAAACCGGCTTTTTCCGCGGGCGAGCCCTTGATCACCGCCACCACGACCTGGCCCTGCTCCTTGTCGTCCTTGGCGCTCGGCCGCACGTGCAGGCCGATCAAAGGCGGCGCCAGTTTTACCCAATAGGAAGCATGGTAGCTGTAACGCACGCCGGACTGTTCGATTTCGCTCAGATCCACGGTATCGGTATTCAACTCGCGGGCCTTTTTACGCAGCCTGTCGATCTTGATACTGGCAGGCACATCGCCGCTGCGCGAGGTGGTCACCAGAACCAGATGCGCCTTCACCGCACGCGCATGTTCGGTCAGCATTTGCGCCGGCACTTCACCCGCCTCGAAGCTGGAATAACCCAGGAGATCGTAACCGCCTTCCAGCATGCGCTGATAATCGGCATCCTTGTTCTCGGTTCCCTTGTAAATCTTCGGCTCAGCGTCCTCCGGCGGCAACACCTTGGCACGCAATTCAAGCGCCTTGTAGGCAGCGGCATAAGGATTCTCGGCATCCGCCGCGCCGGCCTGCAGATTCAATCCAAGCAGGGCAACGGTCATCATCAGGGTTGAAATCACGCGCATGTTGTTCTCGTCTCGTCTGTTATCGGTGCAGAAATCAGGGAATGGTCTCTGCATCCGGGTTAAAGGTGATCAGGCCCGGCTGGTGTTATGATTGAAGCCTGAAGTTATAAAATATCGGCTGTTGACATAGCCGATCCCGAAGATAGACAAGACAGATTCATAAAGTATCCATATGAGACAAGAAATGATACGCATAGGCCTCGTTTCCATCAGCGATCGCGCCTCCTCCGGCATCTATGAAGATCAGGGCATCCCCACGCTCAAAGCCTGGCTGGACAAGGCCTTGCTGACGCCCTGGGAACCGGTGGCGCGCGTGATCCCGGACGAGCGGGCGGATATTGAATCCACGCTGGCCGACCTCGTCGACCACGAAGGCTGCCATCTGGTGCTGACGACCGGCGGCACCGGCCCGGCGCTACGCGATGTAACGCCGGAAGCGACACTGGCGGTTGCCGACAAGGAAATGCCGGGGTTCGGCGAGCAAATGCGGCAGATCAGTCTCCACTTTGTGCCGACCGCCATTCTCTCGCGCCAAGTCGCCGTGGTGCGCAAGCAAAGCCTGGTCATCAACCTGCCTGGGCAGCCAAAATCGATTGCCCAGACGCTGGAAGGCCTGAAAGACGATGCCGGCAATATCCGGGTACATGGCATTTTTGCCGCCGTGCCTTATTGCATCGACTTGCTTGGCACCGAAGATCGCCCCAACCCCTACATTGAAACCGACGAACGCGTGGTCAAGGCCTTCCGGCCCAAGTCCGCCGCCAGACCGGGCACCTGATGCCGTCCGAATTCGATCTGATCCGCCGCCATTTCACGCGCGACACACGCCACACCCGGCTCGGTGTCGGCGATGATGCCGCGCTGATCGCACCGGACGAAGGACACGAACTGGCGGTTTCTGCCGACATGCTGGTAGCGGGCACCCACTTTTTCGCCGATACCGATCCGCACCAGCTCGGCTGGAAAGCGCTGGCCATCAATATCTCCGACATGGCGGCGATGGGTGCCGAACCGCGCTGGGCAACCCTGGCGATAGCCCTGCCGCAGGCCGACGAGTCCTGGATTTCCGCTTTCGCAGACGGTTTCTTCGAATGCGCTGACGCCTTTCGCGTCGATCTGATCGGCGGCGACACCACGCGCGGCCCGCTCTGCATCAGCGTGCAGATCATGGGCCAGGTGCCGCACGGTATGGCACTCCGGCGCAGCGGCGCGCAAGTGGATGACGATATCTGGGTTTCCGGGCCGCTCGGCGATGCCGCACTGGCGCTGAAGCATCTGCTCGGGCAGTACGCACTGTCCGATGCAGAACTGACACATATCCTGCCTGCGCTACAAAAGCCGCAACCGCGCACGTCGTTGGGCCTGGCGCTGCGCGGTGTTGCGCACAGCGCCATCGACATCTCGGACGGCCTGCTGGCCGATCTCGGCCATATCCTTGAGGCCTCCGGCGCCGGTGCCGACATCGCACTCGAAGCCATTCCCTGCTCCGAAATACTGCACCGGCACCTGCCGGAGCCTGCTGCCATCGACATGCTGCTGGCCGGCGGCGACGATTATGAATTGTGTTTTACGGCGCCGGCCGAAGCGCGCCAACGTATCGAGACCATCGGCCGCGCACTCTCGCTACGCGTCGGCAGGATAGGCCGCATCACCGGCAACCGGCGCCTGACGGTGCGCGACCTTTACGACAACCCGATCGAGATTGGAAAAACCGGCTTTGACCACTTCAAACCCTGACACGCGTGCGGCCGTCTGGCCTGACCGCCGCTTCCTGTTGCAGCGCCCTGCGCATTTTTTCGCGCTCGGCTTCGGCGCCGGCCTCAGCCGCATCGCACCCGGCACGCTGGGCACGCTGGTCGCGCTGCCGCTGTTCGCATTGCTGATGCAGGCGCCGGAACTGGTGCATTACATCACCATTGCCGTGCTCTTCGTGCTCGGCATTCAATGTTGTGAAATTGCCGGCCGCAATCTCGGCGTGGCCGATCACGGCGGCATCGTCTGGGACGAGATCGTCGCCATGCTGCTGGTGCTCGAGTTCACGCCCCTGGCATGGCAATGGTGGCTGGTCGCATTTCTGCTGTTCCGCCTGTTCGATATCTGGAAACCGTTTCCCATCCGGCAATTCGACGCACGCTTGAAAGGCGGTTTCGGCGTCATGTTCGATGACCTGCTGGCCGCTATTTATGCGATCGCTGCAATGAAAG
>DIVE01000076.1:0-5350 GCA_002423265.1 Methylophilaceae bacterium UBA6140
TGCAGCATCATTTTGGACGTCACCACATTACCCTGCTGAATATCCATCCGGTACGGCTTGAATGATGACAAGGAGGTGCTGCAGGAAACGCAGAGAAGTGCAAGCAATATAATGATGTGGCGCATTACCATGACTTTGGCATTAAATGGCGCTAATATAACACGACACTGCCCCACCCTACACAGCCACCCTGAAAGTGATCGGCGATTACCATGCGCGAACCGGATGAATTGAAAAATGCCGGCCTCAAGGCCACGTTACCCAGACTCAAAGTTCTCAGCCTGTTTGAGAACAGCAAGGAAAGACATCTTTCCGCCGAGGACGTCTACAAAATTCTGCTGACTACCGGCGAGGATGTCGGCCTGGCCACCGTCTATCGAGTTCTGACGCAATTCGAACAAGCGGGTTTGCTGATACGCCATCATTTCGAGAGCGGCAAGGCCGTGTTCGAATTGAATCAGGGCGAACATCACGACCACATTGTCTGCATGCAATGCGGGCGTGTGGAAGAGTTCTGCGACGAGGAAATCGAGAAGCGCCAGAGAATGGCCGCAGAGTCACGCGGGTTCAAGATTCACGAGCACTCGCTGTACATCTACGCCGACTGCACCAAAAACCCCTGCCCGCACAAATCCTGATCCATAAGGATCAGAAAGCCCCCTGCCAAAACCAACAGCCGCCCTCACCGGGCCGCATTATGGCGTGCCCAGCATTTCCCGGGCGTGCTGACGTGTCGTACCGGTAATTTCAACCCCGCCCAGCATACGCGCCACCTCGTCGATTCGCGCCTCGTCATCGAGCGCTTCGATCCTGCTCAGGGTTTGCCCATCCGTCATCGATTTGCTGACGCGCAAATGTCTGGTACCCTGCGCCGCGACCTGCGGCAGATGCGTGATCACCAGCACCTGCCGCTTGCCCCCCAGCGCCTGTAGCAGCTGACCGACGATTTCCGCCACACCGCCGCCAATGCCGACATCGACCTCATCGAAAATCATGGTCGGGATATCGCCCTGCTGCGCGGTAACGACGCGGATGGCAAGACTGATTCTGGACAACTCGCCGCCCGAGGCCACCTTTGCCAATGGACGCGGCGCGACGCCGGCATGCCCGGCGACCAGGAACTCGACCGATTCGAGGCCCGTGGCAGCAGCGGGCTGCGCCTCCAGCGCAACGCTGAAACTGCCGCCGGCCAGTGCCAGCGTCTGCATCCGGCTGCTGATCTCGCGCGCCAGATTCGCTGCTGCCTCGCGGCGGCCCCGGCTAAGCTTTTCTGCAGCCGCATCGTAAGCTGCCCTGGCAGCCGATTCCTGCTGCAAAAGCACGCCATCTTCGGCAAAACTCTCCAGTTCGGCCATACGCGCCTGCCAACGCTCAAGCAAGGCGGGCAGCTCTTCCGGACGCACGCGGTGTTTTCTGCCTGCCGCATGAATTGCCTGAATGCGCAGCTCGACCTCATTGAGCCGCTCCGGGTCGAGGTCTGCACGTTGCAGATAGCGATTGAGAAAACGATCCGTTTCTTCCAGCTGAATCATGGCGGAATCGAGCGTGTCGAGGGCTTCCTGCAAATTGGCATCGAATTCGAGCAAACCCTGCAATTTATGCTGAATCGCCGACAATTGCGTCAGCACCGCAAACTCCGATTCGCTCAAGAGCTCGCGACTGGCCTCGCCCCCGGCCAGCAGGCTGGCGGCATGCGACAGCCGATGATGCTCCTGTTGCAGACTTTCCCACTCTTCTTCCGAGACTGACAACTGCACCAGTTCGCGCACTTCATCGCGCAGGCTTGCCAGCTCGTCGGCGTAAGTCTCCGCATTCCGCTCCATTTCGATACGACGCTGATGCAAGGCATGCCAGACGCGATAATGCTCTGCCACCTCTGCCGCCAGCTCTGCAAGGCCGCCGTAACTATCAAGCACCTGGCGCTGATAACTTTGCTTGAGCAGCGAGTGATGCGCGTGCTGGCTGTAGATATCCACCAGAAAGTCACCGGCTTCGCGCAGCTGCTGGATATTGGCCGGCGTACCGTTGATGAAGGCGCGCGAACGGCCATCGGCATAAATGATGCGGCGCAGAAGCAAGGTATCGTCATCCGGCGGCAATTCACTGGCAACAAGCCAGGCCTTCAATTCGGGCAAGGCGGCAATTCCGAAACTGGCGACGATTTCCGCCCGCTCGCAACCGCTGCGCGTGATACCGCCTTCGCCGCGTGCACCCAGCGCCAGCGAGAGCGCATCAATCAGAATGGATTTGCCGGCGCCGGTTTCTCCGGTCAGCACGGTGAAACCGCGATCGAACTCGAGATCGAGCTGATCGACAATGACAAAATCACGTATGGAGAGTGCTTGCAGCATGGCTATCGGTGTTCCCTCAACCCCATTTCAGTTTTTCGCGCAGCATGGCGTAATGGCTGTGATCTTGCGGATGCAGCAGCGTAATGGTCTCTTTTGCGCGGCGGACGATCATCTTGTCCCCCTCCTCCATCGCCGAGTGCAGTTGGCCATCGAGATGCACGCAGGCATCCTCGGCACGCATCAGCACCACCTCGACCACGCTGGCGCTATTGATGGCAATCGGCCGGTTGGTCAGGGTATGCGGGCAAATCGGCACCAGCGCAATGGCATCCAGCGTCGGATGCAGAATGGGGCCACCGGCCGAGAGTGAATAAGCAGTGGTGCCGGTAGGCGTCGAAATGATGAGGCCGTCCGAACGTTGCCTGTGTACGAACTGGCCGTCGATGCAAACCTCAAGCTCGATCAGCTTGGCACCGCCGTTCTTGTTGACCACCACGTCATTGAGGGCATGCCCATGGCTCAGCAGTTTGCCATCGCGCTCCAGCGACGCAGTCAGCAGCATCCGCTCTTCCTGGTAGAACTTGCCTTCCAGAATGCGGCTGATGCCCGGCAGCATGGACTCCGCCACCAGATCGGTCAGAAAGCCGAAACGGCCGCGATTGACGCCGATCAAAGGTGTATCGTAATCGACGAAAGCGCGCGCTGCGGTCAACATGGTGCCGTCGCCGCCGAGCACGATAGCCAGATCGACATCACGGCCTATCTGCCCTATCGGGGCGGTCGGATAATCGGCCAGCATGGACTGCCTTGCGGTGTTCTCCTCGATCACCACATCGATCTGACGCTCGCGCAGAAAAGCAGCGAGGATGCTCACCTGTTCGCTGGTTTCCGAGTTCATGAATTTGCCGATCAGGGCGATATTTTTGAATATGCTTTTCATCGCTGGCATTAAATCATAGATGCGCATGACGGCATAGCACCGGCAAGCTGCCAAACCCCTTGCAAACCTACATCCGGCTTGCGGTAGAGTCGATAGTGACCGATAATTTGAAGCCTATGGTCAATCCGCTACAGGCATCGCCCGGGCGGCAAAAAAGCACCTGCAAAAATGCTGGATAAACGCGCACAAATTCTTTTGAAAACCCTGGTTGAACATTACATCAGTGATGGTCAGCCGGTGGGCTCGCGCACGCTGTCGAAATGCTCGGGGCTGGACCTCAGCCCCGCCACCATCCGCAATGTGATGTCAGACCTCGAAGAATTGGGCTTCATCGCCAGCCCGCACACCTCTGCCGGCCGTGTGCCGACCCAGCGCGGCTACCGCTTTTTCGTCGACAGCCTGCTGACCATAAAACCGCTGCAGAACAAGGAGATCGAACGGCTGGCCTCTGAGCTCTCTTCGCCGGATCCGCAGGAACTGATTTCGGCAACGGCCGGCATGCTCTCCAACCTGACGCAGTTCGCCGGTGTGGTACTGATACCGAAACGCAAACGCATCTCTTTCCGCCATCTGGAGTTCATGCCGCTCTCCGAGCGTCGGATCCTGGTCATCATCGTCACCACCGACGGCACGGTGCAGAACCGTATCATCCTGGCCGATAAGCCTTATACCGCCTCTGAACTGACGCAGGCCAGCAACTTTTTCAACCAGCATTACACCGGGCTCAGCTTTGAAGAAGTGCAGATCAAGCTGCATGAAGAACTGAAGCAGATGCAATCAGACATGACACGTCTGATGTCGGCTGCGCTGGAAGCCAGCAACAAGGCCCTGCAGGAGGACAAGGACGGCGTCGTGATCTCGGGCGAGCACAACCTGTTGCAGGTGGATGACCTCTCGACCAACGTTGGCTCGCTTCGCAAGCTGTTCGAAGTTTTCGAGCGGCGCACGCAACTGATGCAACTGATGGACAATAGCCAGCGCGCCGAGGGCATCCAGATTTTCATCGGCGGTGAATCCGGCTATCTGCCGCTGGACGAATGCAGCATGGTCACCGCCCCTTACGAGGCACAAGGCCAGGTCATCGGTACGCTCGGCGTCATCGGCCCAACCCGCATGGCCTACGAACGCGTGATTCCGATTGTCGATGTGACGGCAAAACTTCTTTCCAACGCACTGTCAAAATAATTCGACGAAATAATCCGCTATCCAAACAACCTGAAGACTCTATGGCTTATTATCTGAACGAACCTGCCTACACACACGGCGACCCGCTTCGCGTCGGCATCCTGCTGATCAATCTCGGCACCCCCGAAGCGCCGACCGGCAAGGCGCTGCGCCCCTATCTCAAGCAGTTTCTCAGCGACCGCCGCGTGGTTGAGATTCCGCGGCTGATCTGGTGGCTGATACTGAACGGCGTGATTCTGAACATACGGCCGAAAAAATCGGCTGAAAAATACGCCCAGATCTGGAGCGATGAGGGCTCCCCGCTCTATGTCCATACCAAAAAACAGGCGAGCTTGCTGCAAGGCTATCTCAGCACGAAAATCAACAGCCCCTATGCGGTCGAGTTCGCTATGCGCTATGGCAACCCTTCGGTCGAATCCGCCATCCTCAAGCTGAAGGCCAGGAACTGCAACCGCATTCTGGTGATTCCAATGTATCCGCAATATGCGGCCAGCAGCAGCGCCTCTGCGCTGGACGATGTCTGGCGCACCCTGCTGCGTTCGCGCAACGTACCGGCCATACGCAGCATACGCAACTACCACGACCATCCTGCCTATATCTCCGCCTTGGCCGCCAGCGTCAGGCAGCACTGGGCTCAGAACGGCAAGCCGGAAAAACTCATCATGAGTTTTCATGGCGTACCGCGATACACGCTGGACAAGGGCGACCCTTACCACTGCGAATGCCACAAGACCGGCCGCCTGCTGGCAGAGGCATTGGGGCTGGAAAAACCGGAATACATGGTCTGCTTCCAATCGCGCTTCGGCAAGGCAGAGTGGCTCAAGCCCTATCTCGCCGGCACACTGGAAGAACTGGGCAAGCAAAAACTCAAGCGCATTGATGTGATCTGCCCAGGCTTTTCCAGCGATTGTCTGGAAACGCTGGAAGAAATCGC
>DIVE01000076.1:5397-10419 GCA_002423265.1 Methylophilaceae bacterium UBA6140
CAAAGCCGCCCGGGAATCGGAGCTATGCCAGCTACGGGCGAAGGCAATGGGCGCGAAAAACTAGCTGACTTGCTATACTTGCCCAATGATTTGCACGCGGACAACGATCCGCATTTGAACGGAACCGACACATGATCGTAATTACCGGCGGCGCCGGCATGATAGGCAGCATGATCGCCTGGCATCTGAACCAGATCACGGGGCGCGACGACATCGTCATCGTCGATAGAATCCTGCACCCCGAGCAGTGGCAGAACCTGGTGCACAGACGCTATGCCCAATACCTCGACAAGGATGAGCTGTTCGACTGGCTGAAAGACGCCGGCGCTATCGATGCCGTCATTCACATGGGCGCCATCAGCGCCACCACCGAGCGCGATTTCAACAAGCTGGTAGCAGACAACATCCGCTACTCGCAAGCCTTGTGGACATGGTGTGCCGAGCGCGACGTGCCTTTCCTTTACGCCAGCTCTGCCGCCACCTACGGCGGTGGCGAGCAGGGTTATGACGACGACGAAAGCAGCACAGACCGGTTCCGTCCACTCAACGGCTACGGCTATTCGAAACAGTTCTTCGACCAATGGGCCTTGCGCCAGATGCGGGAAGGCAGAGCCAGCCCGCCGCAATGGTGCGGATTCAAGTTCTTCAATGTCTACGGCCCCAACGAATACCACAAGGAACGCATGGCCAGCGTTGCCCTGCACAGCTTCAACCAGTTCCACGAACATGGCACGGTCAAGCTGTTCAAGAGCCATCTGCCGGCATACAAGGACGGCATGCAACTGCGCGATTTCGTCTACGTCAAGGACGCCGCAGCCGTGGTCGCCCACTTTCTCGCCAACCCGCAACACTCCGGCATCTATAATGTCGGTACCGGCAAGGCGCGCGCATTCAAGGACCTCGCCAGCGCGGTGATGACCAGCATGGGCAAGTCGCCCGACATCACCTTTATTGACATGCCGCAAGACCTGCTCGGCAAATATCAGTACTTCACCGAAGCCAATATGGCCAAGGTGCGCGCCACCGGCTACGACCGGCCTTTCCACACACTGGAAGAAGGCGTGCGTGATTATGTGCAGAACTATCTGATGCAGGCCGACCCTTACGCCTGAAGGAAACGACGATTTGAATAATATTGAAAATTTGAGTGCAGCACTTTCCCAGCACCAGGAAGTGATGGAGAAGCTCACCGCGCTGTTGCCTGACATCAGCGCGGTGGCCGATGAGCTGCGCGCCTGCATGGCACGCGGCGGCAAGATATTGCTGATGGGCAACGGCGGCAGTGCTGCGGACAGTCAGCATATTGCCGCCGAGATCGTCGGACGCTATAAAAAAGAACGGCGCGGCATGCCTGCCATCGCCTTGACCACAGACACTTCCATTCTGACCTCGGTGGGCAACGATTACGGCTATGACTACATATTCGCCCGTCAGGTCGAGGCGCTCTGCACGCCGCTCGATGTCGTCATCGGCATCACCACTTCCGGCAACAGCGCCAATGTCGTTCGCGGCATCGAGACCGCGCGGGAAATCGGCGCCACTACGGTCGGCATGACCGGCGGCAACGGCGGTATTCTGGCCAAGCTCTGCGACTACAATCTCATCATGCCTTCCAGCGACACGCCGCGCATTCAGGAAGCGCACATATTCATCGGCCACAGCCTTTGCGATTTGCTGGAAGCCTGAAAGAAAGCCATCCATGCACGACCAACTGCTTGACGCCGTAAGACACCGCTTTGCCGAGCAGCGCCGTAGCGCACTGGTCATTGGCGACCTCATGCTGGACCGCTATCTGATCGGCGAAGTCGAGCGCATTTCGCCCGAAGCGCCGGTGCCGGTGGTGCTGCTGAAGGGGCAGGACGAACGCGCGGGCGGCGCTGCCAATGTTGCTGCCAACCTCGCGCTACTCGGCATCGATACCGTCATGGCCGGCGTCATCGGCAAGGATGCCGAAGGCGCCAGCCTGACCGCCATGCTGCATACCCTGAACATCAGCAGCAGCGCGGTCGTTCAGTCTGCAGAGCGTCCAACCATCACCAAAACCCGCATACTTGGCGGCCATCAGCAGATGATGCGGCTCGATCAGGAAAGCCGCCTTACCTTCAGCGAAAACGAAACCCGCGCCTTGCTCGATCTGATCGACCAGGCATTGCGCCAGAAACCCGATGTCGTCATCCTTTCCGACTACGCCAAGGGCGTCCTGAGCGAAGAGGTCTGCCGCAAGGTGATCGGGCAGGCAGGCAAACTCGGCATTCCTGTGCTGGTAGATCCCAAAGGCCGCGATTATTCCAAATACCGCGGGGCTACAGCGCTGACGCCCAACAAGAAGGAAACGGCGGAAGCCTGCGGGGTCGCCGCGTCCGACACCGCGCTACTGCTTGAGAATGCGGCGAAACTGCGGGATCAGCTGGGGCTGCAATTTCTTGCCGTCACCCGCGGTGAGGATGGCATCTCGCTGCTGGAAAACGAACAGACCATGCACATTCCGGCGGCGGCCAGACAGGTATTCGACGTCTCCGGTGCCGGCGATACCGTGATCGCCACACTGGCTGCCGGGCTGGTACACGGACTGGATCACAGGCAGGCGCTGCAACTGGCAAATATCGCGGCCGGCATTGTAGTCGGCAAGGTCGGCACCGTGCCGGTCACGCGCGAGGAACTGCTGACGGAGCTGATCTCGCAAGGCTCCTTTGAGCAGGCCGATAAAATCTGCGAACTCGACACCCTGATTGCCCGCGTCAAACTCTGGAAAAGCCAGGGCCAGCGCATCGTATTCACCAACGGCTGCTTCGACCTGTTGCACGCGGGTCACGTCACTTATCTGGAGGCTGCCAAAAAAACCGGCGACAAGCTGATTCTTGGCTTGAACACCGATCGCTCGGTCAGTGCCCTCAAAGGCCCCAGCCGTCCGGTCATCCACGAAGCCGACCGCGCACGCGTGCTTGCTGCGCTCGAAGCTGTCGATGCTGTCATCCTGTTTGATGAAGACACGCCACTGACGCTGATCAACGCCATCAGGCCGGATGTCATCGTCAAGGGCAGCGACTATACCGAAGACCAGGTGGTCGGCGGTACGGAAGTCAAATCCTGGGGCGGCAGGGTCGCGCTGATCGATGTCGTTCCCGGCCGCAGCACCAGCCGTATTATCGACAAACTGGCCGGCTGACCTATGGGTGCGCCAGTGCTCAGCCCGCGCATCCTGATCATGGGACCCAATTGGGTGGGCGACATGGTGCTGGCGCACAGTCTGTTCCAGATCATCAAACAGCAACACCCCGGCGCGCTGATCGATGTCGCTGCCCCCGCCTGGACATTGCCGCTACTTGAGCGCATGCCGGAAGTCGCCAACGCGATTGCCCTGCCCTTCAAGCATGGCGAATTAAACCTCGGCGCACGCATGCGCCTTGGCCGGTCACTACGCCCGCAAGCTTATACCCAGGTCATTTTGCTCACCAATTCGCTGAAATCCGCCATTCTGCCTTTTGCCGCAAGAATCCCCAGACGTACCGGTTTCATCGGCGAGCTGCGCTATGGTTTGTTGAACGATATCCGCAAACTCGACAAAACGTTATTGCCACGTACCGTTGACCGTTTCGTCAGTCTTGGACTGGAGCCTCAACAACCTTTACCAGCGGCAATACCCAACCCGCGGCTGATCGCCGACAGCACCAACGCCGATGCTGCGCTCGCCCGCCTTGCAGTATCCAGGCCAACCATACCGGTACTTGGCCTGTGCCCGGGCGCGGAATATGGTGAAGCCAAGCGCTGGCCGGCCGAATACTACGCAGAAGTGGCACGGCATGCGCTCGAAAGCGGCTGGGCAGTCTGGCTTTTCGGCTCGGGAAAAGACATCCCCGTCACAACTGAAATCAACCGGTTGACTGAAAACCGCTGCCTGGACCTCGGCGGCAAGACCCGACTGGGAGAAGCGATCGACCTCATGTCGCTCACCACCACGGTCATCAGCAACGACTCCGGACTCATGCATGTGGCTGCCGCGCTCGGCAAGAAAGTCATTGCCATCTATGGGTCATCCGACCCGCACCACACCCCGCCGATGAGTTCCGATGCCGTCATATTATGGCTGGGACTGGATTGCAGCCCATGCTTCGAACGGGAATGCCCGCTCAAGCACCTGAATTGTCTCAAACAGCTGAAGCCGGAGAGTGTCTTGCGTCAGCTCGCCATCAAAACTGCATAGCAAAACTGCATAGCAAAACTGCATAGAAAGCGACATTTCTTGAAACAGTTCCTCAACAAAAGCATGAGCAAAATCATTCAGCTCCCCGCCAATCAACTGATCGCCCTGATGTCGCTGGCCGGCATGCTGATCGCGCTACAGATCAACTACATTCAGCATGGCTGGGTCAACAACGATTCCCCGCTCTACTTCGAAGCCGCCCGACTGTTCGCCGCCGGAGAATGGCGTCAGGGCTTTCTGCTTTTCGAGTGGCCGCTCTATTCAGGGCTGATCGCACTCACCCACAAGCTGACAGGGTTCGAGATACATCTCTCGGCGCAAATTCTCAATGTTCTGTTTTTCGGCTTCGCCACCGCCGGCTTTCTCAAGCTGACCCAGTATGCCGGCGGCGACAACAAAACCCTGCTGGCCGGAAGTCTGGTTCTGTTCAGTTCGCAATACGTCGTTGGCGACATCCTGCAGATGCTGTTGCGCGATCAGGGTTTCTGGGCGTTTTTTCTGATCAGTCTGGTGTTCTTTATCCGCTTTTACCGCTCCAGTCGATTGTCCGATGCCGTTTTCTGGCAGCTCAGCGCGATCATCGCAATGCTGTTCAGAATCGAAGGCTTCAGCTATTTGCTGGCCTTGCCCTTCATACTGCTCTGGCAACGGGATATTGCCATCACAACGCGCTTGCAGATGTTGCTCAAAGCCCATTGCATCAACATCATCATCGCGCTCGGCGTTGTGCTGTTCATTGGCATCAACGGTCACGGCCTCGATAATCTGGGCAGGCTCAAAGAAATATTCACCCCGCATCTATACCAGGAGCTGACAAGAAA
>DIVE01000067.1 GCA_002423265.1 Methylophilaceae bacterium UBA6140
TATTTCACCATACCGGCTCTGAAGCTGGCGGAAAATCTCACGAATGCAGGCTTGCAGGGCTGTTCTGATCATGAAGCCGAAAAGTCATCAAGGCAGAAAAAAGGCCCGGAAAATTCCGGGCCTTTTTGCTTTGGTCGGCAGTTATTCGGCTTCAGTACTTTTCCGGCCGCAACACGTCCACCTCCGAGAAATAAAGACTGAGACCATAGTTGCTGGAATATTTGGTCATCACCTCGGTCGCGATTTCATTCGCCACTGCCGATTCGCAGAGAATCTCCATGCGTATGGTGCGGTCGGCTTCCCAGATACCCTCGCGCACCCCGTGCGAGCCGCTACCGCGCACATCGCTCACGGTGTAGCCATGCGCGCCCAGTCTTTTCACATCTTCGCTCAGCAGTTTTTCCAGCGTCGCCTCGGCGATGATCACCAGCAGTTCACGACGGAATTTTCTCAATGACATGGTCTCTCCTCAGGGATCAATCGCATCAGCCGGAAAAATATCTGGCCATGCCGATATAAATGGGAATGCCGAGCACGATATTGAACGGAAACACCACGCCCAGCGCTATGGTAATCGAAAGCCCGGCATTGGCTTCCGGCACCGCGATACGCATAGCGGTCGGCGCGGCGATGTAACTCGCGCTGGCCGCCAGCGTCGCCAGCACGGCAACGCCGCCCGTCGAAAGGTCAAGCAGCAACCCGCAGGCGATGCCGATCAAGGCCAGTACCGGCGGTATGCAAACGCCAATCAGGATGACGCGCAAGCCATATTGCCGCAGCAGGGCCAGATGGCCACCGGCGACGAGACCGAGTTCAAGCAGAAAGAGCGCCAGCACACCCTTGAATGGATCGACGAACAGGGCCTTGATCGGCTGCGTACCTTCAACACCGCCGATATAACCGATCACCAGACCGCCGATCAGCAGCAGTACGCTCTTGCCGAAAAAGACGTCATGCACGAGTCCGCCCCACTGCGGCTTGATATCGCTACCATGCTGTTTCTCGGCGAACAGTTTGGCGATCAGCACACCGGCGACGATGCCGGGCGCTTCCATCACCGCCACCCAGAGCGCTGCGTGTTCTTCATGGGGTATGCCGGCCCGCATCAGCGCGGCAGTGACGACAGCAAAAGTGACGACACTGACCGAACCGAAATGGGCGCCGATCGAGGCGCTGTCGGCAACCGACAGCCTGAGCAGCCGTAGCAGCGGGAAAAGCAAAAACGGGATAAGGAAGCTCAGCGTAATGACCGCGATAACTTCCGGCACCAGCTGCAACACCGGCTGTTTGGACAGCTCAAGACCACCCTTGAGGCCGATCGCCAGCAACAGGTAAATGGAAAGCGTCTCATACAAGGCTTCCGGCAGGCGCAGATCGGACTTGGCCAGCCGGGCAAAAACACCCAGAAGAAAAAAGAGAATAACAACGTCGAAAACCAATCCGGGAACCTTTCGTTATTCGATTTGCGAGAACTCGAGCGCATTGCCGTCGGGGTCGCGGCAGAACAGCGCAGCCCTGCCGGATTTGCTCTTGCTGTATGGAATGCCCGCAGCTTCCAGCGCCTCAACGACATCGTCCAGACTCTTCACGTGCATGGCAAGGTGGATATCACGACCGCCATGCGCCGGGCGCTGCACGCCGGCATAAGGGTTATCGACTTCCATCAGATGGATCTGGTTGGGGCCGATGTCATACCAGACCCCCGCGAACTCGCGCTCCGGGCGCTTCGGATCAGGCTTCAGCCCGAGCAACCCTTCGTAAAAAGCTCTTGATCTGGCCAGATCGGCAATGATCAGCCCGGTATGCAAATAATGTGTAATTTCAATCATGGCTCACCTGCACTTGAATTATGACCTGAACATGAAATAAACCGCACCAAGCAGGCATAATGCTGCCCAGAGAAAATCCAGCTTGACCGGCTGTTGCATATAGAAAATAGCGAACGGCACGAACACCGCCAGCGTAATTACTTCCTGCATGATCTTGAGTTGCGCCAGCGAAAGTACGGTAAAGCCGATGCGATTCGCCGGCACCTGAAACATATATTCAAACAGGGCGATACCCCAGCTGACCAGCGCAGCGACCATCCATGGTTTATCGTTGAGATTCTTCAGGTGTGCATACCAGGCGAACGTCATGAATACGTTCGACAGAATCAGCAAGCCGGCAGCTTGCATCCAGGCTGGCATCACCGCTCCGTCAGATAGCGTGATTAAACCGCTTCTTCGCCGGTTTCACCGGTGCGGATACGAACGACCTGCTCGACACTGGTGACAAAGATCTTGCCATCGCCGATCTTGCCGGTGCGCGCCGCCTTGACGATCGCCTCGACCGCCGCATCCACCAGATGATCGGCGATCACCAGTTCCAGCTTGATCTTGGGCAAAAAGTCGACGACATATTCCGCGCCGCGATAAAGCTCGGTATGACCCTTCTGGCGACCGAATCCCTTTACCTCAGTGACGGTCAGGCCGGTAATGCCGATCTCGGACAACAGCTCGCGCACCTCATCCAACTTGAAAGGCTTGATGACTGCTTCAACTTTTTTCATTTTTAACTCCTGATATTAACCGCCCAAAGCGGGACTGTGTCCTAGGACGAGAATTTGAATTTCGATGTTATCGGATATCGGCGGTCTTTGCCAAACCCCCGGTGCGTGATGCGCACGCCTACCGGCGCCTGGCGACGCTTGTATTCGTTACGGTCGATCAGATTGAGAACACGCGTCACATCTTCCTCGCGATAGCCCATGCCGATGATTTCCTGATGCCCGCAGTCATGCTCCACATAGGCTTCCATGATGGCATCAAGCACTTCATAAGGCGGCAGGCTGTCCTGATCGGTCTGCCCCGGCCGCAACTCGGCCGATGGCGGTCTGCTGATAATGCGCTGCGGAATGACCGGCGAAATCTGATTACGGTATTGCGCCAGCTTGTAAACCAGGGTCTTCGGCACATCCTTCAGCAGCGAGAAACCGCCGGCCATATCTCCGTACAGAGTGGAATAACCGACTGCCATCTCGCTCTTGTTACCGGTGGTAAGCACGATACTGCCGAACTTGTTCGACAGCGCCATCAGCAGCATGCCGCGTATGCGGGCCTGCAGATTCTCCTCCGTGGCGTCGAACGGCAAGCCGCTGAAATCCGCAGCAAGTGTCTGGCAAAAGAGGTCGTACAGCGGCTTGATCGCCAGCTCGGAATATTTGACGCCGACGATAGCTGCCATCGCTTTGGCATCCTGCACGCTCATATCCGACGTGAACTCCGAAGGCATCATGACAACCCGCACTGTACCCGCACCCAGAGCGTCGACCGCGATCGCCAGCGTCAGCGCCGAATCGACACCGCCGGAAAGCCCCAGCACCACACCGGGAAAACCGTTCTTCTGCACATAGTCTCTCAGACCGAGACAGAGCGCCTTGTAAACCGAAGGCTCCAGCGCCAGATTCGGTATCTTTTCCGCAGCCTGCGGCTCCCTGCCCTTCACCTCAACCAGCCCGAGTGATTCTTCGTATTCAACCAGCTGCTGCGTAAGATTGCCTACCGAATTCAGCACGAAGGATGCGCCATCGAATACCAGTTCATCCTGGCCACCCACCAGATTAGCGTAAATCAGAGGCAGGCCGGTTTCCCTGACCCGCGCGCGCGCGACTTCGTAGCGCTCGCTCTGCTTCTCGATATGAAACGGCGAAGCATTCAATGCCAGCAGCATCTCAGCCCCCGCCTGCCTTGCCTTGGCAGCGGGGCCCGGTTCCCAGATGTCGGCGCAAATCAGCACACCGAGGCGCACGCCGTCATGTGTGAAAACCAGAGGTTCGCTGCCTGCCGTGAAATAACGCACTTCGTCGAAGACACTGTAATTGGGCAGGATATGCTTGTGGTAGGTGGCCTGAAGCGCCCCGTTTTCGATCAGAGAAGCAGCGTTGTAGCAAAGGCCATCCTGCATGACAGGGTGGCCGACAAGAACGGCGATGCCCTCGATCCCTGCTGCCAGATTCTTCAGCGCTGCGGCACACGCCTGGTTGAAATCCTCGCGTAACAGCAGGTCTTCAGGCGGATAACCGCTGAGCGCCAGCTCCGGCGTAAGCAACAGGCTCGCACCCGCATGCCTTGCCTGTGTCGCGTATTGCAGAATTTTTGCGGCGTTGCCGCTGATGTCACCGACGGTACAGTTGATCTGCGCAATGGCGATTTTCATGAAGTCACTGTCGATCCGCTGTTGAATTGATATTTGCTGCAGGCTGTCGTCGCGGTTGTCCGGGGTCAATTACCGCCGGCATCCTTGATCAATTTGACGATCTCCGCGTTCTTGTTTTTCAGCGCGTAGACGTAGGCTGTCAGCCCGTACTGGTCGCGCACCTTGACCTTGGCGCCGCTGTCCAGCAGCAACTTCACCATCTTTTCGTCGCCGTTCGATACCGCCAGATGCAGCAAGGGCGTGGACTGCGAATCCTTGTGATTGACGTTGGCACCGAACTTGATCAGCTCGGCGGCGGCTTCAACCTGCGATTTCCTTACCGCCCAGGTCAAGGCCGTCCATTTCTGGTGATCGAAGGAATCGATCTGAGCCCCCCGCTCCAGCAGGGCCGTGATGGCCTCCAGATTGCCTTCACGGGCAGCGTACATCAGCGCTGTCGCCCCATAGCGATCACGCAGAAAGGTATCGGCACCGTTATCCATCAGAATCTTGATGGTTTGCACATCGCCGTTCTTGGCTGCATACATCAGTACCGATTTGCCATCGTCGCTTTTGGAGTTTGGATCAACCCCGTGCTTGATCAGCAGATCGATCATTTCGTGAAAACCTGAAGTCGCCGCCATACCGAGCGCACTCCAGCCCGAATTGTCTCGCGCCCTGACATCGGCCCCATGGGCCAGCAGGACTTTGGCCGTCGCAACATGATTCTTCTTGGCGGCGAACATCAGCGGCGTCCAGCCGCCCTTGTCCCTGGCGTTGACGTTGGCGCCCCGCTTCAGCAAGGCCAGAGCCGTATCGGCCTGATCCTTGCGTGCAGCATACATGAGGGCGGTAATGCCATCGGTATCCTGCGTATTGGGATTGACGCCGGACTCCAGCATCGCATCCACCATGGGCACATCGCCCTGTGCAGCCACCGTCAGCAGGTAGGGCAGCTCTTCGGCGCTGACCGGGTTCATCAGCATCCCCAGCAACAACATCAGAAATAATCGGTTCAGCATGGCAGTTCCTGTCTGGTTATCCCGCTTTGGCCTTGATCGCTGCCTGCACTGCGGCACCAAGTCCGGCAGGCGAACTGGCGACGGCAACACCTGCATTTTCCAGCGCGCGTATCTTGTCTTCGGCCTTACCGCTGCCGCCCGAAATGATGGCACCGGCATGCCCCATGCGCTTGCCCTTGGGCGCGGTCTGACCGGCGATATAACCGGCCACCGGTTTTTTCACGTGCGATTTGATGTATTCGGCGGCCGCTTCTTCATCGCTGCCGCCGATTTCGCCGACCATGATGATTGCTTCGGTTTCCGGGTCGGCCTCGAACAACTGCAGACACTCGATAAAGTTGAGCCCGCGTATCGGGTCGCCACCGATACCGATACAGGTGGACTGGCCGAGACCCAGCGCTGTGGTCTGATGCACGGCTTCATAAGTCAACGTACCGGAACGGGAAACGATGCCGACCTTGCCGCGCAAGTGAATGCTGCCCGGCATGATACCGATCTTGCATTCGTCAGGCGTGATGACGCCGGGACAATTGGGGCCGATCAACCTGACGTTGTTGGCTTTCAACGCCGCCTTGACATTGAGCATGTCCAGCACCGGAATACCTTCTGTGATGCAGACGATCAACTCGATACCGGCATCGGCCGCTTCGAGGATGGAATCGGCAGCGAAGGCAGGCGGCACGTAAATCACCGAAGCATTGGCGGCGGTCTCCGCCACCGCATCGCGCATGGTGTTGAATACCGGCAGCCCCAGATGACGCTGGCCGCCCTTGCCCGGCGTAACGCCGCCGACCATCCGTGTACCGTAAGCCAGCGCCTGCTCGGAGTGGAAAGTGCCCTGTTTGCCGGTAAAACCCTGACACAAGACTTTGGTATTTTTATTGACCAGAACACTCATGATGAAACCTTCACAGAATTCACAGCCTGCTGCGCAGCATCGGTCAGACCGCTTGCAGAAATGATCGAAAGGCCGCTTTCCGACAGCATCTTGCGGCCCAGCTCGACGTTGGTGCCTTCCAGCCGCACCACCACGGGAATCTCGATACCAACCTCCCTGACTGCGGTAATGATGCCCTCGGCAATGATGTCGCAACGCATGATGCCGCCGAAGATGTTGACCAGAATCGCCTTGACGTTGCTATCGGCCAGAATGATCTTGAAGGCTTTGGCCACAGTTTCTGCCGTTGCGCCGCCGCCGACATCGAGGAAATTGGCAGGCGCGCCGCCATGCAGCTTGATCAGATCCATGGTCGCCATCGCCAGCCCGGCGCCGTTCACCATGCAACCGATGTTGCCGTTGAGCGCAATGTAGTTGAGACCAGCGTGGTGCGCTTCGGCCTCTTTCGGGTCTTCCTGGCTCCAGTCGCGCTGCTCGGCCAATGCCTTTTGCCGGTACAACGCGTTATCGTCCACGCTCATCTTGCAGTCCAGCGCCACCAGTGCGCCTTCGGTAGTGATGACCAGCGGATTGATTTCAAGCAGGGCCAGATCGTTTTCCTTGAACAGGCGGTACAAACCTTTGAGCAACCGAGTGAAAGCGCCGATCTGCTCGCCGCTCAGACCGAGTTTGAAAGCCAGGTTGCGCGCCTGAAAATCCACCAGGCCGTTCAACGGGTCACACACTTCCTGCAAGATCTGTTCGGGGCTGGTCTGCGCGATTTCCTCGATGTCCATGCCGCCTGCCGAAGAAGCCACGACAACGATACGCTCCAGACTTCTGTCGACCAGCATGGAAAGATAAAGCTCACGCGCGATCGGCAGCGTTTCCTCCACCAGCACCGTATTGACCGGCTGACCGTCAGGCGCGTTCTGATAAGTCACCAGACGGCGGCCGAGCAGATCGGTCGCCAGCGCCTGCAGCTCCGCCTCGGATTTGACCACCTTGACGCCACCCGCCTTGCCGCGGCCGCCGGCATGCACCTGCGCTTTCAGCACCCAGGCGCTGCCACCCAGTGTATGGGCCGCATCTTTGGCCTGTTGCGTGGTTTCAGCAAGAATACTTTGGGGGATGGGCAGGCCATAGCGTTGCAACAACTGTTTGGCCTGAAATTCATGGAGATTCATGGGCGTGGCAATGCGATTCGGAAAAGTTCTATTTTGGCCGAAAACGTCACATTACGCCACCATGCTGGTAGAGGGTCCGGCAAAAAAGCCGCTATAATCACGCATCGATCAATCAAGAAATTTCTCATGCGTCTCGTCTTTCAGGGCTCATCCATACGCAGCCGGCATCTCGTTGCCATCACACAGCTGTTACCCGCCTATCGCGGCGAACAATTCAATCAGATCGCTGAACACGCCTACTACCTGCCCAACCAGCAATCTCTCGGGGCTGAGCTCGCCCAGTTCTGCGCAGCGGAGCAAATCGACTGCGCGCTGGTACATGACCGTCACACGCTGAAACACTTCGGCCTCGCCGTGATGGATATGGATTCAACCCTGATCAGTATCGAGTGCATCGACGAAATCGCCGACATGTGCGGTCTCAAGCCGGAAGTGGCAAAAATCACGGAAAGTGCCATGCGCGGAGAGATCGAATTCGCAGAAAGCCTGCGTCGCCGGGTGAAGCTGCTGAGCGGCCTCGACGAAAGCGCCCTCCACCGCGTCATCGACGAACGGCTGGCACTCAACCCCGGCGCACTGGAATGGATCGCCGCATGCAAGCAGCATGGCATCAAAACCCTGCTGGTTTCCGGTGGCTTCGATTTCTTTGCCGATCGCGTGCAGACCATGACCGGGCTCGATTACACATGCGCCAATTCGCTGGAAATCGTTAGCGGCAAGCTTACCGGCAACATCCTCGGCCATATTGTCGACGCACAGGCCAAGGCTGATTTTCTGACCACGCTGGCGACAGAGCTGGGACTGAAACCCGAACATGTGGTTGCCATCGGCGACGGTGCCAACGATCTGAAAATGATGGCGGCAGCCGGTGCAGGCGTTGCTTATCATGCAAAACCCATCGTGCAGGAACAGGCCAGCTATGCACTGAACTATTCCGGCCTCGATGGCCTCATTCACTTATTCACAGTCTGAAATACTCAAGGAGTCACAAATTGTTCAAGCGTTTCCTGATCCCTCTCGCACTGCTGCTGGTGTCATTCAGCGCATCTGCACAAGCCGCCATCGTCGAGTTGAAGACCAGCCACGGCCTCATCGTACTGGAACTCAACAGCGAAAAAGCGCCCAATACGGTTGCCAATTTTCTGCAATACGTCAGGGACGGTCATTACAACGGCACCATATTCCATCGTGTGATTGCGGGTTTCATGATTCAGGGCGGCGGCATGGACAGGAGTCTGAACGAGAAAAACACGCGCGAACCGATCAGGAACGAAGCGGATAACGGCCTGACCAATGTCATCGGCTCGATTGCGATGGCACGTACCAGCGACCCGCACTCGGCGAGTGCGCAATTCTTCATCAATGTCGCCAACAATACTTTTCTCAACCATACCAGCAAGACCGAGCGCGGTTGGGGCTACGCCGTCTTCGGACGCGTCGTCAAAGGCATGGACGTGGTGCAACGCATCTCCACGCTGCCGACCGATGGCGGTGACGTGCCGTTGCAGACCGTCACCATAGAATCGGCGACCATCAAGCAGTAAGCCGTCTACCAGTAAGCAGGCTAGCCTGCCGGAATGCCGGTCAGGCGCGCAAGCTCGGATTCGCTGAATCCGGCAGCGCGCCGCGCCTCGATATTGAAAGGCCCGCGTAACGCCGGCGCCTTNNATCTCGTCGCGCAGAATAATATCGAGGATCGCCGCAGCATCCTTGTCCCCGGCCTGCTCGAGCTTGGCGCGCATCGCCGGTGTCGCATCCAGCCCTCGCGCTTCCATCGTTCTCGGTACCAGTGCGATCCGCGCCAGAATATCGCCGCGCGTCTTTTCCGCCATTTCCCACAGGCTGTTATGTGCCGGGAAATCGCCATAGGAATAACCCAACGTTCGCAAATGATCATTGAGCAAAGTGAAGTGATACGCCTCCTCAGCGGCAACCCGCAGCCAATCTGCGTAGTAATCGCGAGGCATGCCGGCAAAACGCCAGACGGCGTCGAGCGCGAGGTTGATGGCATTGAACTCGATATGCGCCAGCGCATGAATCAGCACGGCTCTGCCCTCTGACGTATTCATCGCACGTTTCCTGACTGCCAGTGGCGATACCAGCTCCGGCTTCTGCGGCCGCCCAGGTGCGTCAAGCGCTGCATGAAAATCCTTGCCGGCATCCAGCCGCACAAGATTCTGCCGCCAGCCTTGCTGCAACTTGAGAACAGCATCGACCTTGAGCGCCGGTTCGCGCTGCACGAAAGCTTGCCGCGCACTATCGCGCAATGCATGATGTAAGGAATCGGAATTCATAGGCTGTATTTCTGTCAGAAGGTTGACCGGAGTTACCGGATCAGGGAAATTTCATGCGGATATTTGCGCCGGGCATCAAAACCGGCTTCACATTAGCCATACTTGCGTTGATCCTGACCGCTTGCGTCAGTGCACCGCGTACTTTCAGCATCAGTGAAAGCGAGCTGCAAAGCCACCTGGCCCGCGAACTGTCGGTGCCGGTAAGGTTGCTGCACATCTTCGACATCAGCCTCAGCAATCCCGTCATCCGTCTCGACGGCAGCAGCGAGCGTCTCTACGCCAGGCTGGACACCCGCATCAGCAGCCCGCTCGCCGCGGAATCCCTGAATGGCGCCGTCGATATCTCGGGCCGATTGCGCTATGACGCAGCCAGCAACAGCATCGTCCTCAGCGAATCAAGAATCGAGGATTTCAGCTTCAACGGCCTGCAACCGGACAAAGCCCATACAGACCTTCTGAACATGCTCGCCAACGATTTGCTGCAGGATATTCCGCTTTACCGGTTGAAACCGGACGACCTGAAAATAGGCTATAAGCGCTACGCGCCGGGGGATTTCAGAATCGTCGGACGCGACTTGCGCATCACCCTGCTACCGCAGTAGCCGTTGCCGACGGCCTAATTGACCGGCACCCACACCAGTTCACCGGCCTTCATGTCCGGCACCAGAATGTATTTACCATCGGTCGTCAACGCAATATCGGCGGCGGCCTGAAAACCGTCTTTCACCAGTTTCACTTCATCATGCAACACACTGTAGACTTTACCGTTCTTCCAATCGCTGACATACATCAGGTTGTTCGGGTGGTGCACGAGACCATCGGCGCCGCCGAAGCCTTCGGCCAGATCTGTCAGCGCACGGGTTTTCATGTTGAAGCTGTAAAGCACGCCCGAACTGAAATCGACGAACAGCAGCACATCACCTGAATCGTCCATCAGCAGGCCGTTAGGCGCCAATATTCTTTCGTCCTGGCTATGATCGACGACCGTTTCGACCCGGCCGTCGAGGCTGATGCGATAAATTGCGCCGCCCTTTTCCAGATCGCCGCTATCGCTCACGTATAAATAGTTACCCTGCAGGTCGCGTTCAAGATCATTGAGAAACTGCGGGGCAGCAGGGAAGGCTTCAGCGGCAGCAAACACTTGCCAGTTACCATCCGGCGCAACTTTCAGAATCCGGGTCTTGTCGGCCACGTAAAGATCATCGCCGATGATCGCCATGCCTTTCGGGTCGTCCATGCCTATGGCGAAAATCGACAGCTTGCCGTTCTGGTCGACGACACTGATCTGACCGTCGCCATCCTTGCCGAATTCATTGATTTCAGAGACGAAAATGCGGCCATCCTTTGCCTGTATGACCGATTCCGGCGCTTTCAGGCCGCTGACTTTCTGTGGTGATTGTGAGCAGGCAACAAGACCTGCAACGAGGATAAAAAGACTGATGAAGCGGATTGTGCCGGGGCTGCTTGTCTGCATATTGATCTTTCTTTATTTGACGCGTTTGAAAAAATAATTGAGATCCATGGTGGACGGCCGCGCATGGCTTGTCAGCATAGCGCAGACGGTTGCGGCATCGGCATTGCCTTCGCCGTTTGCAGCCAGGGTTTGCAATTGCTGATCTTCACGCATTTTTGTCAGCAGATCCTGCATCGCCATTTGATAAACGACTTGCACCTGCTTGCCGGGCAAAATGTCGAGAAAGCCTTCCTTCTTCGCCTCGCCAACATAGCTTGCCAACTCTTCGCCCTTGCTGGTGAAGGCGGTCGCAGTGATTTCTCCGTAAAAGTATTTCATCTGCGGGTTGTAATACATGCGCGGTTTGATCCATAGCAAGGACCTGCCATCGCTGCCGGGGTTGCACATCTTCACATCGCCGTAAGCCTCCGACAACATGGAAATCGCCAGGGGTTCGACGACCGGTCCTTGTTCGAACCAGTAATCGTAGTAGTAATGCCAGAGTTTCAGGGAATGGCTGTATTCCTGCGGATGGATATAGACCAGCATGTTGGCTGGTGCCGCCTGGGCGCTGACAGGCATCATGACGGACAACAGATAAATGCCGAGAGCGGCCGCTTTGTATCTCATTTTCGCAACGTTTCCTTCTCAATATCTCAGGTCAACACATCAGACCAGATGTTTCTCGCCCAATCATATGCGTAGCTGCCTTCCAGCTCGGACGGCGCAGCGGAAACTCCGCCACCATCGGCCGGCAGCATGATTTTTTTTGCGGCGTCATAACGATAGACATGGGCAACATGCATCGCCATGCGGTCGCTGACAAAACTGTAGCAGGTATTGGCGAATACCGGTGCCGGGTCCGGTGCCATGCGGCTAAAGCCTGCGACGATTGCTGCCGCGCAAACGCGCGCCTGCGATGTCGCCATATGCGCGGATTTCGGCAATCCGGCAGACACTGCGTCGCCGACGATATGCACATCCGGCACCACAGCGGATTCGTAACTGATGAAATTCACTTCGCACCAACGTTGATCGACATTGGCAACTCCCAGCAATTGGGCAATCTTGCCGGCGCGCTGTGGCGGGATGATATTCAGCACATCGGCGCTGACGCTGTCGAACTCGGTCGTGACTTTCTTCGCTGCCAGATCCAGCTCGACCACGCTGCTGTTGGGGCGGTAATCCACCATACCGGCATACATCTCCGACCAGACCTTGATGAACAGGTCTTTCTTGGAAACGATATCCGGGTTTGCATCCAGCACGATGATTCTGGCTGTGGGATTGTGCTGCCTGAGATGGAAAGCCACCTGACAAACACGCTCGTAAGGCCCCGGCGGGCAGCGATACGGCGCTTTCGGCACGCTCATGACGAACACGCCCCCCGGCCGCATGTTGCGCAACTGCTGATGCAGGTGAACGGTTTGCGGCCCGGCTTTCCAGGCATGAGGGATCTGCTGTTGCGCAGCATCGGACTGCAACTGCGGGAACTGGTCGTACATGAAGTCGATGCCGGGGGCGACCACCAGCTTGTCGTAGCTCAGCTCGCCACGCTTGAGCCTGACTTTTTTCTTCTGCGGGTCTACTGCCGTGACCGCGTCCTCTACCCATTGAATACCGTGATTGTGCTTCAGGGCATCGTAACTGAAGCTGAGCTGATCGATCTGTTTGCTGCCGCCAAGCACCAGATTGCTCAAGGGACACGAAATAAAATAGGGGTTCGGTTCGACCACAACGACCTCGATACCGCCATTGCTCCAGCTGCGCAGATATTTGGCCACCGTAGAACCGGCATAACCGCCACCAACCACCACCACGCGCGGCTGGCCGGAAGAGGATTTGATCATGCCACGGCTGCATCCATTCAATGAGGCCAGCGCGGAGGCGGCAGCAGTCAACTTGATGAAATTGCGGCGGCTGAATCTCATGGCATTCTGGTTACCGGTTTCGCGGCGGCCGGCAAAACCGAAGCACGGCGCGGCTGTCTGTGGAAATACTCGGCCAATTCAAGAATTTCCTGATCAGTCAAACCCCTGGCATGCCGGTGCATCACGGTAGAAGCGCGCTGGCCGGATTTGAAGGCCTGCATCTGGCTTGAGAAATGTTGCGGTTGCAGCCCGGCGAGAACGGGCGTCCCGCCGACGCTGTTACCGTTGGTACCGTGGCATGCCGCGCAGGAGGCTGCCAGCACGCGGGTGTGTTGGGCCTGGACATGATTGCCGGGCTGGTCGAGACCATCGCCGGCCCACGCCGCCGCTGCCGTCAGCAAAACAAGACTGCCGGCTGATGCGATGATATGAGCCAGACGCATGATGATCACGGCTACAACAGATTAATCAATCAGAAGCACTTTTGCTCCTGACAGCCGTCGTCCTTGACGCCCAGCTCGGTCAGCAGCTTGACCATATCGGCCTTGCCTTCATCGCGCAGCGGTCGCAGGATGGAGACATCGGCACGCATCTTGATGTTGATGTCGGCGCCCTTGGCTGCGAGCAGTTTGACGATTTCCTTGTGTCCAGCCAGAGCCGCCATGTGGAAAGCGGTCAGACGGCTGATTTCATGCCGCCAGTTCATATCCACACCACGCTCGATCAGAAGTTCTGCCAGCTTCAGATGACCCTTGTCTGCCGCGATATGCAGGGCTGTCCAGCCGAAAAAGAAATCGTTGGGCGAGGCAATTTTTTCATCCAGATATTTCTTCACCAGCTTGATGTTGTTGTCGCCGAGTGCCTGGGTGTATTCCATGTACTGGTCATCGTTCATCGCCGCGCTGGCCGAAACAGGAAGCAGCAGGGCTGCCGCCAGCAGTAGGGTTTTAATCATGTTCATTCAACTTCTCCTGATTTTTATACTTTAAAAGATTATCCAACAAATTTTCTTGCATTGCGGAACATACGGATCCAGGGACCATCTTCACCCCAGCCTTGCGGATGCCATGAATGCTGCACACTACGGAAAACACGCTCCGGATGCGGCATCATAATGGTAAAACGCCCGTCTGTCGTGGTTAAACCGGTAATGCCCTGAGGTGAACCGTTCGGGTTGTACGGATAGGTTTCCGTCGCTCTCCCGCCGTTATCGACAAAGCGCATGCTCACCAACTTATCCCTGACCAAGGCATGGACAGCACTTGAGTCGGAAAATTCCGCATAGCCTTCGCCGTGGGCGACGGCAATCGGCATGCGGCTGCCCGCCATGCCCGAGAAAAAGAGTGACGGCGAGTCCATGAGTTCGACCATGGCAAAACGCGCTTCGAACTGCTCGGACCGGTTGCGGACGAAATGCGGCCAGAGTTCCGCACCGGGAATGATGCTGTGCAGATTGCTCATCATCTGGCAGCCGTTGCAGACGCCCAGCGCGAAGGAATCCTTGCGTGCAAAAAAGGCGGAGAACTCGTCACGCGCGCGCGCGTTGAAGAGAATCGATTTTGCCCAGCCCTCTCCGGCGCCCAGCACGTCACCATAGGAAAAACCGCCGCAGGCGACGATACCGGCAAAATCCCTGAGGCTGACACGACCGCTGATGATGTCGCTCATATGCACATCATGCGCCTCAAAACCGGCACGATCGAACGCCGCTGCCATTTCGACCTGGCCGTTGACGCCCTGCTCCCGTAGCACCGCCATCTTCGGCCGCTTGC
>DIVE01000012.1:0-210 GCA_002423265.1 Methylophilaceae bacterium UBA6140
TCTGTTTCGGCGCAGGCTAACTCGGCGTAGCCGATGTTAAGCTGCAAGGCGGCGGCCGGAGCCAAAATCGCACACTCAAAAAGCGCTGATGGAATATTTGTTGTTAGGGAAAGTTTGAATCTTGAACCACGGAGTTCACAGAGACCACAGAGTTAGTCTTTGTGTTCTCAGTGAACTCCGTGGTGAAAATTGTTTTTAGGAAAAATAATG
>DIVE01000012.1:276-6114 GCA_002423265.1 Methylophilaceae bacterium UBA6140
GACGATCTGCGTGAGGAATTCGTGCGCGATTTCGTGTTTCCGATGTTCCGCGCCAATACCGTTTATGAAGGCGAATACTTGCTTGGAACTTCCATCGCACGTCCGTTGATCGCCAAGCGTCTGATCGAAATTGCCAACGAGACCGGCGCGAATGCCATTTCTCATGGCGCTACCGGCAAGGGGAACGATCAGGTGCGTTTCGAGTTGGGCGCTTACGCGCTTAATCCGAACATCAAGGTCATCGCGCCCTGGCGTGAGTGGGATCTGCTTTCACGCGAAAAACTGCTGGCCTATGCCGAGACGCATGGCATTCCGGTTGAAATGAAACACAAGCAGGGTGGTTCGCCATATTCGATGGACGCCAATCTGCTGCATATTTCCTATGAAGGCCGCCATCTGGAAGACCCGGCTGCCGAAGCCGAAGAAGACATGTGGCGCTGGACCGTGAGTCCGGAGAAAGCACCGGATGCCGCCGAGTATCTCGATATCGAGTACGCCAACGGCGATCCCGTCGCGCTCAATGGCAAGAAGCTGGCTGCGCACGAATTGCTGGCAGAGCTGAACCGTCTTGGCGGCAAACACGGTATCGGCCGCCTTGATCTGGTTGAGAACCGCTACGTCGGCATGAAGTCGCGCGGCTGCTACGAGACCCCCGGCGGCACCATCATGCTGAAGGCGCATCGTGCCATCGAATCGCTGACGCTGGACCGCGAAGTCGCTCACCTCAAGGATGATCTGATGCCGCGCTATGCCAGCCTGATCTACAACGGCTACTGGTGGAGCCCGGAACGTGTCGCGTTGCAGACGCTGATCGATCACACGCAGAAGACCGTGAACGGTTTCGTGCGGCTCAAGCTATACAAGGGTAACGTTATCGTCGTTGGCCGTGACAGCAAGACCGATTCGCTGTTCGACCCGACCATCGCCACCTTCGAGGATGATGCCGGTGCATACGACCAGAAGGATGCCGGCGGCTTCATCAAGCTTAATGCGCTGCGTATGCGGATTGCGGCCAATCTGGACAAGCGCCGCCGTTAAATCTGCCCATCGGTGCAACCCATGAAAAAAGCGGCCCAGAGCCGCTTTTTTCATGTTGCCGATCACATCGGGTTATTTGAGCACGGCCAGTGCTGCATCGTAATCCGGTTCGTTGGCGATTTCGCCGACCAGCTCGCTGTGCAGCACCTTGTTGTTTTCATCCAGCACTACAACCGCGCGGGCAGTGAGGCCGGCCAGACTGCTGTCGACGATCTCGACGCCGTAATCACGGGCGAATTTGGCCGTGTTGCGGAAGGTGGAGAGGGTGACGACGTTCTCGACGCCTTCGGCACCACAGAAACGGCTTTGCGCGAACGGCAGATCTGCCGAAATGCAAAGCACGACGGTGTTGTTCAGGCTGCCTGCGCGCTGGTTGAAGGTGCGGACCGAGGTGGCGCAGGTTGGTGTGTCGATGCTCGGGAAGATGTTCAATATCTTGCGCTTGCCTGCGAAATCGGCAAGCGACAGCAGGTTGCGCTTGGCATCGGCCAGCTGGAAGTCCGGTGCGGTATGACCGGCTGCGGGAAGATTGCCGCCTATGGTGACGGGATTGCCTTTGAGGGTGACAGTAGCCATTTTTAACTCCTTGTTTTAATCATTGAAACAGAAACGCCCGCAGGTTTGAGGGCGTTTTCTCCACTTGGTTTAATATCAACCCGGATAATTCACCATACCGGCTCTGAAGCGGGTGGAAAATCGCGCGAACGCAAACTTTCTCGACATCGTTCTGTGATCCGGTGAAATACCTGGGCAAGTCGTTATGAAAGCAGATTCTCTGTCAGATAGCCAATCGTCATGGTCTGATTGTGCAATACGCTGTCGGTGGTATTCGGCCTTGGTGCCAGCTCGCCATAGGAGTAAAAACCGGTCAGCGCGGTCTGCGGCCCCAGAATCTGTTGCACCATTTTGATTTCGTCTGCCACCTGTTCAGCCATGACCCCTTTGCGGCCGACGCAGCTGACGCATATCGCCAGCCCCGGCTGATTGGTCACGCCGGGACTGAGGGCACCGGTGACCAGATGCGCAGCGCCGCCGGCACCCTCGACCAGACGGTCGTGATTGGTCTGGCACAGACGCACGGTCTCGCCTTCCTCGACATTGCCGGCAAAGGTCAAGCTGTTGTTGGCCGGATCAACCGCCAGCAGGGTTCTGATTTTCTCGACGTCGCGCTTGCCTTCTTCGATGATCGCAAGCGGGAATTTAAGCCCGGTACCGGGCAGGCCCTTGGCGTAGGCATCGCCGATATACATGCGGTAGAGCGGCAGCGCCGGCTTGCCGTCCATTTCGTAGACCACATTTTTCACCGAGCGGGTGATCTTGCGCGGCGGGCCATAAGGTTTCCAGCCGCCGAGTGCGCCGCTGGCGTTGATCAGGTTGTTGCCGTAGAGGCCGACCGCAATGACCAGATTGTCGGAGACGACATCATTGATCAGTTGCAAGGTTTTGACGAAAGCGCCGCCATCACCTGCCAGACCACCGACGATAGGCACTTCACCGAGCACGCTCTGAAAGCCCAGCAGGAGCTCGGAGCCGTTGACGTTGAGACCATCCGAGAATACCAGTACGGTGCGCAGACTGTCCGAGGCCAGTTGTCTGGCGATGCCTGCTGCGGTTTCAAAGGAATTCTGCATGCCGTTCATCTTGACGTGCGCCACGCGCTGCATGGTTTTTTCCCACAGAATGGCGGTGATTTGCAGGCTGTCGTCGAATACGCCCTGAGGATTGATTTCGCCGGATGTGGTACAGCCGATAATCTGGGCGACGGGATAGCGTTCCTTGAGAACACTGCTGAGTCTGGCTTCCGAGAAGCGCTTGACCGACCCGAACACGAGCACGAGGTTTGCATTCGGCAAAGGCGAAACGGCCGGCAAATCCTTTAACGCCATTTTTGGTGCAACAGATTCCTGACGAATGAGCATTCGATATCTTCCCCTGAGCGCAGCGATGGTTCGCCGCTTTATTATTTGTACTTGCCCCTGTTCTGCATGCGATCCGAACCAGGGCTATTCATTCAAGCATCATATTTAACCTGTTTGTTACACGAATGACAACTTAATGCTATTATTTTTTCGAGTGTTGCACATAAATTAAATCTCTATATAGAATAGTTTTAGAAACGTACATCGCATCTGCATCTGCGGTGTAAAACTATAAAAAATAAAATCAAGGGGATCAGGGTGAGTCTAGCTAATCTGGCGGACGTGAAAGTCATGGTCATTGATGACAGCAACACGATTCGCCGCAGTGCCGAGATGTTTCTCAAGCAGGCGGGCTGCAAGGTGATTCTGGCTGAAGACGGCTTCGATGCATTGTCGAAAATCGCCAGCCAGCTACCCAATGTCGTGTTTGTCGACATCATGATGCCGCGTCTCGACGGTTATCAGACCTGTTCCCTGATCAAACGCAATTCACGCTTCAAATCAACGCCCGTGATCATGCTTTCCAGCAAGGACGGGCTCTTCGACCGTGCGCGCGGACGTATGGTCGGCTCGGATCAGTACCTCACCAAACCATTTACCAAAGAATCCCTGATCGAGGCGGTACAGCAGTATGCATCGCCTGATTTTCAATCACAAAAGGCGGACTGAGGCATGACAATTGAGACAATCATGGTGGTCGATGACTCCGAAACGGACCGTTTTCTGTTGACCGAAATGCTGGAAACGGCCGGTTACAAGGTCATCGCGGTTTCCAGCGGCGAAGAGTGTCTGGCGAAAGTCGAAGAGACGCCGCCGGACATGGTGCTGATGGATGTCATCATGCCCGGTCTCAACGGTTTTCAGACGACCAGGGCGCTTTCCAAAAATCCGCAGACCGCCCATATTCCGGTGATCGTTTGTACCGGCAAAGAGCAGGCTACTGACCGCATGTGGGCTTTACGGCAAGGCGCAAAGGATTGCGTGATCAAACCGGTCAAGGCAGACGAGTTGATCGGAAAAATCAAGGAACTAGGGTAGGGCGTGCTCGTACTGAATTCACCTGTCCGTTGCCAGGATTACGCGCGGCTTGCTCCGCGGATGGCATCCCGAACTGCTACCGTCGCAAACGCGAATTTTAGAGGGGACATGCCCTGATGGCCAAGACCCGCCTGAATCTCCAGGCTTATCAGCAAGATATCCTGGCCCGTCTCAAGTATTCGAGCGAACATGCGGGTTCGGTAGCGGCTTCCAAACTGGGCGTGCTGGTCAACGGCATGCAGTGGCTGGTGTCGCTCGATGATGTCAGCGAGGTCATCGCGCTGCCAGAGATCACCCGCGTGCCCTTGACGCAGTCCTGGTTCATGGGGATCGCCAACGTACGCGGCAACCTCTATGCGCTGACGGATCTGGCCGATTTCTTCGGCTATCCGCCGACCAATATCACCATCGACAGCCGCATTTTGCTGGCCAACCAGAAATTCGGTTTCAACGCCGGCCTGCTGGTCGAGCGGTTGATCGGCTTGCGCTCGCTCGAAGACATGGCTGTGCAGGAGGACGCCGGGCGGCAGTCTGCCTGGTACGTCAACCAGTACAAGGATAAAAACAATGAAATCTGGCATGAGATCGATATCGGCAGCCTGCTCAATCAGAGTCAGTTTATTCAGATAGCGGCCTGAAAATCTTTAACCGCGGCGGCATTTGCAACATGCTGCGCGGTCTGTAATCATTCATTAGGAGTAATGCACATGGCCCTTGATAAGGCAAAATTCGGTGAGTTTCTGGCAAGGCTGACAAGCGGGTTCCGTGGCGATACCGGCACCGGCGGCGATTCAGACTCAGCACAGCCGCGCTGGCTGGCAATCCTGATCATGCTGACTTTCCTGATCAGCGCGGCGACAGCGCTGATCGGATTCAATCAGCGTCATCAGGATGCAGAACAGGCAATCTGGCTGTTAGTGATAGCGTTTCTGTTTGCGCTGTTTGCCTTGCTGTTATTCGTGATCAGCAGCCGCAAACGGGCTGAAGCCGAACGTCAGCGCTTCGAGAAAATCGAAGCCGCCAATCTCAGCAATCAGGAGGCCGTGCTTAACCTGCTGGACGAAATGGGCGACCTGGCTGATGGCGACCTGACGGTCAAGGCGCAGGTTTCCGAGAACATTACCGGCGCGATTGCCGACTCCATCAACTATACGATCGACAACCTGCGCGATCTCGTTGCCGAGATCAACCGTGCAACCGAGCAGGTGAATCAGGCAACCGCGCAAGCGCAGGGCACATCGAGCGCACTGTTGGCGGCGGCGGAGGAACAGTCCCGGCAGATTGCGGATACCGGCGCGGCGGTCAACAACATGACGCAATCCATTCTGCAGGTATCGAACAATGCACGGCAGGCTTCGCAGGTGGCGCAGCGTTCGCTGCAGGCCGCGACTCAGGGCGCGCAGGCCGTGCAGAACACGATCGCCGGCATGAATGAAATCCGTACCCAGATTCAGGAAACCTCGAAGCGAATCAAGCGCCTGGGCGAAAGCTCGCAGGAGATTAGCGAAATCGTCGAACTGATTTCCGACATTACCGAGCAGACCAATATTCTGGCGCTCAACGCGGCCATTCAGGCAGCATCCGCCGGTGAAGCCGGGCGCGGCTTTACCGTGGTTGCGGAAGAAGTGCAGCGGCTGGCGGAGCGTTCATCGGAAGCGACCAAACAGATCAGCGCGATTGTGAAGACGATTCAAACCGATACCAATAGTGCTGTCGCAGCGATGGAGAAGAGCACCGAGGGTGTGGTCGAAGGCGCGCGACTGTCTGACGCCGCAGGCCAGGCGCTGAACGAGATCGAAACGGTGACCAACAATCTGGCGCAGCTGATCGGTGCGATTTCGAC
>DIVE01000012.1:6176-12585 GCA_002423265.1 Methylophilaceae bacterium UBA6140
GCCGGTTTCAAACTGTCTTGAAGTATCATGTGACAAACAAGAATACATGGGGTCATTTTGGCTGAAGAATTCGATATCGGGCCACTCAGTTGGGTAAAGGACGAGATTGATCAGGCGCTGAAAAGTGTTTTGGAAAATCTGCAGTCGCTTGCAGCCAATCCTGACAATGTTTCCGCCTTGCGCTTTTCGCAAACTCACCTGTTCCAGGTCAGCGGCGCGCTCGATATGGTCGGCCTGCAAGGCTGCAAACGTTACTCGGCCGAGATCGAGAAGGTGGTCGGCAAGCTCGAGAAAAAAAGCCTGCCGGCCGATGAGCAGGCCATCGAAACCCTGAAGCAATCAATTCTTTTGCTCCAGCATTATCTGCAGCTGTTGCTGAATGGCGCACCCGATACGCCTTTGTCTCTGTTGCCGGCATTGCAGAAACTGGCCGAACTGCAAGGTGAAACCATAGAGGCGCAGGAGCTGTTTTTCCCCGATACCGACATCCGTGTGCCCCGCAGCGTCATGGAGCCGGATGCCGTCATGGCGCAATATGAAGAGCCGGATGATGCTGCAGCGGTTGCGATTGCGGCGAGACAGCGGCCGGTGTTCCAGGCAGCGTTGCTCAAATGGCTTAAAACCTCCAGCAATGAGAGCCTGCAAGCGATGCGCGGTGCGCTTGATACCGTCATGCACACGCAGAAAGCAGCGGCGCAAAAAACCTTCTGGTGGCTGGCCGGTGCGTTTGTCGATGTACTCGCCGAGGAACCGATTGCCCGGCAGCAGCCGGTCAAGCTGCTGTGCCGCAAGCTCGATCAGCAGCTGCGCGAACTCGGCCTCGGTAAAGCCAGGGCGACCGGCAACCTGTTGCGGGACATGCTGTTTTATATCGCTCGCAGCCATTCAACCGGTGAACGTATTGCACAGGCCCGCGAATTGTTCGAGCTGGATGCGCTGTTGCCGGCCGAACCGCTATCGATCGCATCCGCGCTGGATGAAGCCGGCACGCTGAATGCGATGTCAGCCATGCTGGGCGAGCTTTGCAGTGCCTGGTCTGCCGTTGCTGCAGGCAGCGCGGACAAGCTGCCGGGTCTGACCACTCAGCTCGCGGCTGCGGCAGCAGCATCCAGAACCCTGCAGCAGCCTGCGCTTACAGCCTTGCTCGACAAGTTGCACAGCATCACTGTTGCGATGCAGCAAGATGCGGGCGGAAAGTCCGAACCACTTCTGGTCGAAGTGGCTGCCAGTCTTAACCTGCTTGAAGATGTGCTGGCCGAACGGCCGGTCCTCGGTAGTGAGGCCGCACATAAGCTGGAGTCTCAGATACAGCGCCTGCAGAAGGCAGCAATCGGCGAGGTGGCAAAACACGGCGCCAGCGGCAAGCAGGACGGAAATACGCTGCTTGCGGTGGCGAGACAGGTCAAGGATGCCTTGCAGCTGGTGGAACTGACACTGGATACCTACTTCCGCAATCCGGCAGAACGTGAAGTGCTGAAAACCGCTGAAAAGCCGCTGGAGCAGGTGCTGGCAGCTTTTGACATGCTCGATCTGCCTACGCCTGCCGCAATTGCGGCAAAGGCTGCCGGTCTGGTGCGGCATTTTTATGCCAATACCGCGCTGACTCAGGAAAACGCTCAGAAGCAGTTTGAGCAACTGGCGGAAAGCCTCAGCATGCTGGGCTTTTTTGTCGATGAGTTTCCGCGCATACGGCAGGAATCGCTGCATGCGCTGGATGACATGCTGGNNGCAGGTGATGATGCCGGCGATGTCATCGCCAGAGTCACCGAAACGCCTGCCGCACGGCCCGGAACTGCAAGGGCCCGTGGTGGCAGGATACAAGCAATCAAGACTCAGGTCGGCAAAGCCCCCGTCAGCAAGCCTGAGGCAGATGCCGGCATAAAGACCGCTACCGCAGCAAGCCCCGGCCAGATTGATCCGGAATTGCTGGAAACCTTCATCAGCGAAGCTGAAGAGGTGCTGGCGGCACTGGCGCGCAACTTGCAGGCGTTGCGGGTCAATACCACCGATCGTGCGGCGCTGGCCGAGCTGCGGCGCGGCTATCATACGCTCAAGGGCAGCGGCAGAACACTGGGGCTGGTTGGGCTGGGCGAGATCGCCCAGGCAGTCGAGAAACTGCTGAACCGGATCATAGAACAGGATGTGCTGCCGAGTGCAGGACAGCTGACATTCGTTGAAAAAGCCAGCGCAGCCTTCTCCACCTGGGTGGCAGAACTCGCCGAAAAATCCGTTTGCGAGCCGTCATTTGCCGAATGGCAGGCCGAGGCACAGGCACTGGAGGCCGAATCCGAAAGCCAGAAATCGGCTTCTGAAGCTGCCGAGGTGTTGATCGGCGGCACCAGAAAAATCGGCCGCACCCTGTTCAATATTTTTACCGGGGAGGCGAAACAGCATCTTGAGAGCCTGCAGCATGAATACGCCGGTTTGCAGGCCGCCCCGGCTGGTTTCAACAACGAGAGTCTGATCCGTTCCGCGCATACACTGGCCAGCAATGCCGGTGCTACCGGTTTCAAATCCATCGCCGATCTGGCCAGAGCGCTGGAGACATGGGTTGATGGTCATGCCGCGGATTGGGACGGGAAGTCGTTGACGCTGCTCGGCAATGTCATCACTGCACTGGGCGACATGCTGGCCAAGGTGGAGGCGCTGGCCGAGCCGAAACGCGCAAGCGGCCTGCTGACAGCGCTGAAAAAAGCCACAGAAAAGGACAAACAGACAGTTCCGAGAGAGAAAAAGGTTGCGAACGAAACGCCGGCTGCCGATCTGGAAAGTGTCCGGCAGGAAACTCCTGCCGAAGCTGCAACAGCTGAAGCAGGCCGCGATGAAGAACTCTCGCAGGCCGACATGGCCGATTCCATCGTGGTGACAAGCCCGCCGGATCAGGAGCTGCTCTCGATCTTCACCGAAGAGGCGCTCGAACTGGTGCCGCAGATCGGCAATGCGCTGCGCGCCTGGCGCAAGGCACCGCACGATGGCGATTATGCCGACACCCTGCAACGGGCGCTGCATACGCTCAAGGGTAGTGCGCGGATGGCAGGCCAGTCCGAAATCGGCGATGTGGTTCATGATCTGGAAGACCAGATTGCCGGGCTGGCGCAAAGAAATGTCACGCCTGACGATTTCGACAAAATGTTCCGGGATGTCGACAGCATCGGCATATCGCTCGAACAACTGACTGCAGCGGAACCGCTGCAGGAGGAAGCAGCCGCCGTAGCGGGGCGTACACAGGACAGGCGCACGCAATCGCTGAGGTTGCGCGCAGACGTGTTGGACCGGCTGATCAACGAGGCCGGCGAAATCAGTATCGCGCGCTCGCGCATCGAACGCGAGATGCTGGCATTCAAGCATCTGTCGCAGGATTTGACCGAGAGCGTTGCGCGCTTGCGCACTTATCTGCGCGAGCTTGAGATCGAGACCGAGAGCCAGATGCAGTCGCGCATGACCTTGCTGCAGGAAACCCAGGAGGCTTTCGACCCGCTCGAGTTCGACCGCTTTACGCGCTTGCAGGAACTGACGCGCATGATGGCGGAAAGCGTCAACGACGTTTCCACCATTCAGAACGGCCTGCTCGGCAACCTCGACGAGACCGATGCCGCGCTGCAACAGCAGGGCCGCATGAACCGCGAATTACAATATGGTTTGATGAATGTGCGCATGGTGCCGTTCGCCACGGTTTCCGAGCGCATGCACCGCATCGTGCGGCAAACGGCACAGGAACTGAAGAAAACGGTAGATCTGACGATCGAAGGCGAACACGTCGAGATCGACCGCAGTGTGCTGGACAAGATCGGCGCGCCGCTTGAGCATCTGCTGCGAAACTCGGTCGGCCACGGCATAGAAACGGCTGTCGAGCGCAAAAAACAGCACAAGAGCGAAAACGGCAACATTCAGCTTGCGGTCAGGCGCGAGAACGATGAAATCACGATCACCGTCAGCGATGACGGTGCCGGTATCGACCTCGACAAGGTACGCGAAAAGGCCATCGAGAGCGGGTTGCTGCCTGCCGGCCAGGAAGTTTCCGAGCAGAGCCTGCTTGCCATCATTTTTGAAGCCGGTTTCTCCACCGCAGCCGATGTGACACAGATATCCGGCCGCGGCGTCGGCCTCGACGCCGTGCGCGGCGACATTATCGGGCTGGGCGGACGGATCGAAGTAGTCAATTCGCCCGAACACGGCGCCACTTTTACCATCTACCTGCCGGTGACGCTTTCCGTTGCCCAAGTCGTCATGGTGCGTAGCGGCACGCACGTGTATGCCGTGCCGTCCATCATGGTGGAGCAGCTGCAGAAGCTGAAGCCGGAACAACTTGCCGCCGCCAAGGCTTCAGGAATCGTGCAATGGGCAGGCCGCGATTATTCGCTGCATTATTTTGCCAGGCTGATCGGCGATGCCGAGCTGCAGCCGGAAGTGCAGACCTATACGCCTGTTCTGCTGCTGAGAAGCGGTACCAACCGTATCGCTCTGCAAGTGGATGAGATTGCCGGCAATCAGGAAGTCGTCATGAAGCCGATCGGTGTCCAGCTGGCACGGGTGCCTGGCATCACCGGCGCTACCGTGACCGGCGACGGCAAGATCGTGCTGATCGTCAATCCGGTACTGATGGCCAACCGCGAAATGATCGTCGTCAGTCACACCAGAATGGTTGCTGCAGAAGCGCCTGCGGTTTCCAGGCCGGTGTTGCTGGTGGTCGATGACTCGCTCACCATGCGCAAGGTTCTGAGCCGCACGCTGGAGCGTGAAGGTTATCTGGTGGTCAGCGCCAAGGACGGCATGGATGCCTTGCAGGTCATGCAGGAAAACCGGCCCGATATTATCCTGCTCGATATCGAAATGCCGCGCATGGACGGTTTCGAGTTCGCGCGCAACATCCGCGGCGACAAGAGCACGGCGGGTATTCCCATCATCATGATCAGCTCGCGCACGGCTGAAAAACACCAGGCCCATGCCCGCGAACTGGGCGTTAACGCCTTCCTTGGCAAACCGGTACAGGACGATGACCTGCTGACCGAAATCAACATTCAGCTCGGCAAGTCCGGCCACGCCCCCCAGGCAAGCGCTGATTAGGGCGTGTTGCCCGGGCAAATGTTCCGGCAGCCGTCTGCCGCATGTTGTGCTGTCCACATTCGCCAAATTCCCTGCCGGTTAGCGGCTACTTCAATGCCGCTAATCAGGTAAAATCTGGTCGTATGCAACAGCCTTCCTTTATTCATCTGCGCTGCCATAGCGAGTATTCGATTGTCGACGGCACCGTCCGTATCGATGATTATGTCGATCACGCACAGGCTGACCGCATGCCGGCGCTGGCGCTGACCGATCTCAGCAACCTGTTCGGCGCTATCAAGTTCTACAAGGCTGCCCGCGACAAGGGCATCAAAGCCATTGTCGGTTGTGACTTGTGGCTGGAAAATGAAACCAATCGCGACCAGCCTTACCGCCTGTTGCTCTTGTGCCAGTCGCATGCGGGCTATCTCAAGTTATGCCAGCTGCTGACACGCGCCTATCTGCATAATCAGTATAGAGGGCGGCCGGAAATCAAATTCGGCTGGCTGGTCGAATCCGGTACCGAGGGTTTGATCATGCTCTCCGGTGCAATGGCGGGCGATATCGGTCAGGCCTTGTTGCAATCCAATATGGAACTGGCGCGCAAACTGGCGGCGCAATGGGCGCAATTATTCCCCAGGCGTTTTTACATCGAATTGCAGCGCGCCGGGCAGCCGCAACAGGAAACCTATATCGCCCGCGCTTCCGCGCTGGCAGCAGAGTCTTCGCTGCCGGTCGTCGCCACGCATCCGGTGCAGTTCATCGAGGCCGATGGCTTCAAAGCGCATGAAGCGCGCGTCTGTATCTCCGAGGGTTATGTGCTGGCCGACAAACGCCGTCCGCAGCATTTCACGCCGGAGCAATATTTCAAGACGCAGGAGGAAATGGCGGCGCTGTTTGCCGATATTCCCAGTGCGCTTGCCAACAGTATTGAGATCGCCAAACGCTGCAATCTTGGCCTGACGCTGGGCAAGAACTACCTGCCGCAGTTCCCCACGCCCAACGGCGAGAGTCTGGAAGACTACCTCATGGCGCAGTCGCGCGCGGGGCTCGCCAAACGGCTGGAGCTGCTCTACCCGGACAATAGCCAACGTGCCGCAAAAGAGCCGGAATATCAGGCCAGGCTCGAGTTCGAAGTGGGGGTCATCGTGCAGATGGGTTTCCCCGGCTATTTTCTGATCGTTGCCGATTTTATCAACTGGGCCAAGAACAACGGCGTACCGGTCGGCCCCGGCCGCGGTTCCGGCGCCGGTTCAGTGGTGGCCTACAGTCTGGGCATTACCGATCTCGACCCCTTGCGCTACAACCTGCTGTTCGAGCGCTTCCTCAATCCTGAGCGCGTTTCCATGCCCGACTTCGACATCGACTT
>DIVE01000073.1 GCA_002423265.1 Methylophilaceae bacterium UBA6140
CCAGGTGGCGTAAGTGGAGAACTTGTAGCCACGGCGGTATTCGAATTTGTCCACCGCCTTCATCAGGCCGTTGTTGCCTTCCTGGATCAGATCGAGGAATTGCAGGCCGCGATTGGTGTATTTCTTGGCAATGGAGATCACGAGACGCAGGTTGGCTTCAATCATTTCGCGCTTGGCGCGGCGTGCCCGTGCTTCGCCGGTGGACATCTGCTTGTTGATTTCTTTCAGTTCCTTGATCGGCAGGCCAACCTTGTCCTGCAGGTCGAGCAAACGCTGTTGCTGATCGACGATGGAGTGCCTGAAGCGTTCCAGACGTTCGACATAAGGCTTGTTCAACGCCAGTTCGGCGTCGAGCCAGGCAAGGTTGACTTCGTTACCGGGGAATACCTTGATGAAATGCTGGCGCGGCATGCCGGCTTTCTCGACACAGAAATCCATGATCTTGCGTTCGTGACCGCGAATCTCGTCCACCATGCTGCGCACGGTGCCGCAAAGCGCTTCGACCTGTTTGGCAGAGAAGCGGAAGGCGGTGAGCTCTTCCAGAATGCTTTCGTGCAGTTTGATGTATTCCTTGTCCTGCGACCCCTTGTTTTGCAGGATCAGAGTCATTTTCTGGTGCGCATCGCGGATTACGGCAAAACGCGTCAATACTTCGGCCTTGAGTTTGGCGAGCGCTTCTGCGGAGATTGCCGCAGCCTTTGCGCCGTCATCGTCCTCTTCATCTTCCTCCTCCTCATCAACTTCGTCAGCTGCATCCTCAGCCGCTTCAGCCGCCATTTCCTCTTCCATGCCGACATCCGAGTCGATCAGGCCATCGACCAGGTCGTCCACGCTCATCTCGTCTTTTTCGACCTTTTCGACCATCGCCAACAGCTCGGCAATGGTGGTCGGGCAGGCTGCGATTGCCTGCACCATGTGCTTGAGTCCGTCTTCGATACGCTTTGCAATCTCGATTTCACCCTCACGGGTCAGAAGGTCGACCGTGCCCATTTCGCGCATGTACATACGCACGGGGTCGGTGGTGCGGCCGAATTCGGAGTCGACGGTAGAAAGTGCCTGCTCGGCTTCTTCCACTGCATCTTCGTCAGTCACTGCAGCTGGAGCATCAGACATCAGCAGCACTTCGGCATCCGGCGCTTCCTCATAGACCTGGATGCCCATGTCGTTGATCATGCCGATGATGCCGTCAATCTGTTCTGAATCCTGCACGTCATCCGGCAAGTGGTCATTGATTTCAGCATACGTCAGATAGCCACGCTCCTTGCCAAGGACAATCAGCGTCTTCAGACGTGTACGACGATCTTCAACCTCGTTCGGGTTTGCTGCAGTCTTGTCGTTCACCTTATCGTTCTGCTGCTCTTTAGCCATGCTCTACCTCAACTCTTTGTGCCGTAAATGATACTGCGGAAAACCGCGCATTATACCCTAAAACCACCTTCAATTTCAGCTGTGGCATCTGCCTTCCCGATGTGTTTCAACGGGTTGCCGCCGCTATCTGCTGCGAATGGTTCTCAACAACGCGCGCTCTTCCTCCGTTAGCTGACTCAGACTCTTTTCGCTGAGAGTGTCCAGCAACTTCGAATGCTTGCGTTGCGAATACATCTCTCTTAGTTGCTTGCGAGCACCTTCAAATTCAAGAGCAAAGTCCAGCGTTTCATCCAAAAGATGCAATTCTCGCTGGATTTCGCGTAACAGCCGCGCATCCAGGTGTTTTTCCAGTTGGTGCAGGATTGCTGCCGGGTTGGATTGCGGGTTGAGCAAGGCGGTCTCGATCGCGACCCGCACCATCATGTCATCCTCGCTTTGCCCATGCAGCCATTGCAAATCTTCTTCGCGCGCAAGCGATGCCTGCATCAGCAACATCAGCACGAAGCGGCGATGCAGCGAAACCGTGGTACGCGACTGCCTGGGAGCCGTCCGGCCCTGGCGCTGGCCGGGCGACGGCATCTTGATCATGCCTTGCATCTCGTCCAACGTTACGCCGGTCAGCTCGGCAATGCGTTTGCGCAAAAGCAAAGCCAGACGCGGCGCTTGTATCTGTTTCAGGATAGGTTCTGCCGCATTGAGAAACTGAACCTTGTCCTCTTGTGATTGCAGAGGATTATCCGCACTCAGGTTCTGGATGATGTATTGCGACAAAGGCAATGCGGTTTGCATCGCTGCTTCAAAAGCCTCTTTGCCGAATTCGCGCACATAGCTGTCCGGGTCATGCTCCTTCGGCAAAAACAGGAAACGCAACTGCAAGCCATCGGTCAGCGCCGGCAGCGCATTCATCGCCGCGCGCCAGGCAGCCGTGCGCCCTGCCGCATCGCCGTCAAAACAAAAGACGATCTCATCTGTCTGCCGCATCAGCTTGGTGATGTGATAAGGCGTGGTTGCCGTGCCCAATGCCGCGACGGCGTATTCGATGCCGTATTGCGCCAGCGCAACCACATCCATGTAGCCTTCAACCACCAACGCCCGGCCGGCATCACGTATCGCGCGGCGGGCCAGAAAAAGTCCATATAACTCATGACCTTTCTGGAACAGCGGGGTTTCCGGCGAGTTGTAGTATTTCGGCGTGTCTTCCGGGTCGATCACGCGCCCGCCGAAACCGATGACCTGACCTTTCTGATCGTGAATGGGGAACATGATGCGGTCACGGAAACGGTCGTAGCGCTTGCCCTGCTCGTTCTCCACCACCAATCCGGCCGTTTGCAGCACTTCGCTGTCATAGTGCGGAAAAACCGCCTGCAGGTTCTGCCAGCCCGGCGGTGCATAGCCGATCTGGAATCTGGCCGCCACCTGCCCGCTCAAGCCCCGGCCTTTCAGGTATTCAATCGCGCGCGGCGATTTTTTCAGCTCGGTCTTGTAGAAATTGGCCGCCTGCTGCATGGTCTCCAGCAGCCCGGGGATTTCCTTTTGCGCAGGCTTTAGGCTATCGCGGGTCTCCTGCGGAACGATCATGCCGACCATTTTCGCCAGCTCGTGCACCGCTTCAACGAAGCTCAAGCCCTGATATTCCATCAGAAACCCGATGGCCGTGCCATGCACCCCGCAACCGAAACAGTGATAGAACTGCTTGGTCGGGCTGACGGTAAAGGAAGGGGATTTTTCGTTGTGGAACGGGCAACAGGCCGAGTAATTGGCACCGGCTTTTTTCAACGGGACGCTTTTATCCACCACATCGACAATGTCGACGCGATTTAGAAGTTCCTGGATGAAGGATTCTGGGATCATGCGCGTTTCACCGGATTAAGACCTGAATGATAGCCGAAAAACAAAAAAGGGGCTTTCGCCCCTCTTGATGCAACCACGCCAGTTCGACAAAAATCAGCTGGATGGAAAACTTCCTCAGGCACCCAAACGGCTCTTGATCAAACCGGATATCTTGCCCATGTCGGCGCGGCCCACGACCAGCGGCCTGATCGCCGCCATCACCTTGCCCATATCCTTGATACCGCCGGCGCCGGTGTCTGCAATCACCTGGCCGAGGATATCATTCAATTCGGATTCGGTCAGCGCAGCGGGCAGATACTCCTGCAATACCGCCACTTCGAACTTCTCGACATCCGCCAGATCATGCCGGTTGGCAGCTTCATATTGCGCGATGGAATCGCGGCGCTGCTTCAGCATTTTCTCGATCGCCTCAACCACCTGCGTGTCGTCCAGCTCGATGCGTTCATCCACCTCACGCTGCTTGATGGCAGCCTGCAGCAAACGGATAGCGCCCAGACGCGCGGCATCCTTCGCGCGCATGGCGTTCTTCATGTCTTCGGTAATGCGGGCTTTAAGCGTCATGGTCAAAACGTGCATGCGCACAGAAGCATAGCCTCTGTGCGCATGCAGGGAATTCCGATAATTAAGCCAGGCTTAGTAGAGCTTGGCTGGCAGCGTCTGGTTGCGAATGCGGCGATAGTGACGCTTCACAGCAGCAGCAGCCTTGCGCTTGCGCTCCCAGGTTGGCTTCTCGTAAAATTCACGAGCGCGCAGATCTGTCAGCAAGCCGGTTTTTTCAATCATGCGCTTGAAGCGACGCAGCGCCACATCAAACGGTTCGTTCTCTTTAACTCGTACAGTAGACATTCAGCTCAATTCCTTGAGGTTCTTTTGAAAAGTCTGCTATTCTAGCCGCCGATTCACCTTTTATCAATCTTTATCAAAGACTTTATTCATATTGTGTTAGTCCTTGGCATCGAATCCTCCTGCGATGAAACCGGTATCGCCCTTTACGACACGGAACAAGGCTTGCTGGCGCACGCCTTGCACTCGCAAATCGACATGCATGCCGAATATGGCGGCGTGGTGCCCGAGCTGGCATCACGCGACCATATCCGGCGCGCATTGCCGCTGACCCGACATGTGCTGAGCGCAGCCGGCAAACAGCTCTCAGACATTGGCGGTATCGCTTATACGCAAGGCCCCGGTCTCGCCGGCGCGCTATTGGTCGGCACCAGCATTGCCGAAGCGCTCGCGTTCACGCTGAATGTTCCCACGCTGGGCGTGCACCA
>DIVE01000104.1:0-3523 GCA_002423265.1 Methylophilaceae bacterium UBA6140
AATCTCGCCGCATTGACGCACGAAATGCGCGTTGCGATCGACTCCAACTAGACGAGGGAACGAATATGAGCTGGTTGCAAAAATTACTACCGCCGAAGATCAACCGTGCGCAGGGTGCTGGCAAAAAGACAGTGCCGGAAGGCCTCTGGAGCAAGTGCCCGTCCTGCGATGCCGTACTTTACCGCAGCGACCTTGAGAGCAACGCCGAGGTGTGCCCGAAATGTAGCCATCATCACCGTATTTCAGCCAGAAGACGGCTGGATCTGATACTCGACGCCGATGGCCGCTTTGAAATCGGCGCTGAAGTGCAACCGGTCGATCCGCTCAAATTCAAGGATACCAAGCGTTATGCCGACCGCCTGAAAGCGACGCAGGCCGAACTGGGTGAAAAGGATTCGCTGATCGTCATGCAGGGCAGCATAATGTCCATTCCTGCCGTTGTTGCTGCCTTCGAGTTTAAATTCATGGGTGGTTCCATGGGTTCGGTGATGGGCGAGCGATTCGCCCGCGGCGTGCATGCTTGTATCGAGCACAAAATGCCGTTTGTCTGCGTTTCCGCCAGCGGTGGCGCACGCATGCAGGAAGGTTTGTTTTCCCTCATGCAGATGGCCAAAACCAGCGCCGCACTGACCCGGCTGAGCCAGGCGGGCCTGCCTTATATTTCTGTTCTGACCGATCCGACCATGGGCGGTGTGTCGGCCAGTTTCGCCATGCTGGGCGATGTGATCATTGCCGAGCCCAACGCATTGATCGGGTTTGCAGGCCCGCGCGTGATCGAACAAACAGTGCGCGAAACCCTGCCAGAAGGCTTCCAGCGTGCCGAGTTCCTGCTTGAACATGGGGCGATCGACATGATCGTCGACCGGCGTCAGATGCGCGACAAACTCGCCACGCTGATCTCCGCCATGCAGCGTGCACCAGCGGTTGCCTGATATCGAGCGTTGATCGAGTGAAGCCGACAACATCCCTGCCAGCCGATCTGGCAGGCTGGCTTCAGTATATTGAGGCCTTGCATCCTAAATCGATCTCCATGGGGCTGGATCGCGTTTTGCAGGTCAAGAACCGGCTAGGTCTCAACCCGGATTTCCCCCTTGTTATCGTCGGCGGCACCAATGGCAAGGGATCGACCTGCGCCATGCTGGAAAGCATCTATCACCAGGCCGGTTACAACATTGCCTGCTATACCTCGCCGCATTTGCTGCGCTACAACGAGCGCGTCAGAATCAACGCAGAAGAAATTTCCGATACAGCCATGGTTGCTGCCTTTAATGCCGTTGAGGCAGCCAGAGGCGACACGCAGCTAACCTATTTCGAGTTCGGTACCCTTGCGGCAGTCTGGTGTTTCATGCAGCAGCGGGTGGATGTGGCGATTCTGGAGGTGGGGTTGGGCGGCAGGCTGGATGCGGTCAATGTCTTCGAGCCGGACTGCACGGTGGTCACGGCGGTGGATATCGACCATATCGATTTTCTCGGCGATAGCCGTGAAAGCATAGGGTTTGAAAAAGCCGGCATTTTCCGCCACGGGATAACGGCCATCTGCGGTGATGATGCGCCGCCCGCATCCCTGCTGCAGCATGCGGAAAAGATTGGCGCCAATCTCGAATTGATCGGGCGCGATTTTAGTCTGCACAGACATGACAAAACCTGGGATTTCGCCGGGGCGTCAGTCATCAAGGAGCTGCCGTTGCCGGCACTTACCGGTGATTTTCAGCTGATCAATGCCGCCTGTGCGCTGGCGGCAATCGAATCCATGCAGCCCGTGCTGCCTGTTTCCCGCGCGCACATGGTTTCCGGTTTGAGCCTCGTGCGCCTTGCCGGTCGTTTTCAATGCGTGGCCCGCAACCCGGATATCATTCTCGATGTGACGCACAATCCGCATGCCGCGCTTGCACTTGCACAGAATCTGCATCAACAGAAAACACAGGGCAGAACCCTTGCAGTATTTGCCATGCTGTCCGACAAGGATGTGGCCGGGGTGATCGCTGCGCTTGCCCCGGAAATAGATAAATGGTACCTCTCTACAGTGGATCATGTGCGTGCTGCCAGCGTATCGCAGTTGCTTGAAATATTTGACCGGATGGAGGTCGGCGCAGAAATCCGATCATTCGGAGATCTCGCAGCTGCGTACAGGCAAGCCTGTCTGGATGCAGGCAGAAATGATAGAATAGTTATATTCGGCTCGTTTTTTACAGTGGCTGAAGTCATGCGGGTTCTACCCGCGGTAACTCTCAATATTTCATCTTGATTGGCATGATTCATGCCGCAGGAGCGATCGTCAATGCAGTCGGATGAGCAGGAATTACAGTTCAGGAAAAGAGCACGCAGGCGACTGGTCGGTGCCATCGCGTTGGTCCTTTTGATGATTACCATGTTGCCCATGGTGCTCGACGACCGTTCGGCCACCTTGCCGCAGAATGAAATCGCAATTTCGATTCCGGGTCAGGATGAGGAAGACTTTGCATCCAGCATCACCCCCGTCATTCCCGAGCCGACCTCTGCCGAAGAGCCTGTCGACAGCGCAGTCGAGCCGCTTCAGCTGCAAGGGTTGACCGAACGTGATGCCGAATTGCGGGCCGAGGCAAATGCTGCTGCGATAGCGGCAGCCAGCCAGGTACCAGTGCCTCCGGCACCGGTTGCCGAAACCGCAAAGACGCCGACTTATTCAGTGCAGATCGGTGTTTTTTCCGATGCCGGCAACGTCAAGCAACTGGTTGAAAAACTCAAGGGCATAGGCATTGCTTCCAGTACGGAAAAAATACAGACAGCGCAGGGCGAAAAGATACGTCTGCGCGCAGGGCCTTTTGCCAGCCGTGCATTGGCGGATGATGCACTGGCCGACATCAAAGATGCCGGATTATCCGGCATGATTATTACCAACAAGTAGCACATGACCGGTTTTGATTATGTCGTTCTCGCGATCGTCGGAATCTCGGTGTTGCTGAGCATCATGCGCGGGTTCGTACGTGAGATTCTGGCGTTGTCCAGCTGGGTGATCGCATTTGTCGTTGCCCGATTGTATGCAGTCGAACTGATGCCTATGCTGCCGGAGGCGATTCCGAATGAGGCGCTGAAGATGCTGGCGGCGTTTCTGATCGTATTTCTGACGACCTTGCTGTTTTGCAGTTTGCTGGCCATTGCACTTTCGCAGATATTCAGGAAGGCCGGTCTTGGTTTTCTCGACCGCGGGCTGGGTGCCTTTTTTGGCGCATTGCGCGGTGTTCTTGTGGTCTGTCTGCTGGTCTTGCTGGCAGGCTTTACCGCCTTGCCGAAAGAGCCGGTGTGGCGCAATGCGATGTTCGCCGCTCCGCTCGAGGCGATGGTGCTCAAGCTTTTGCCGTGGTTGTCGGACGACATTGCAAAGCATGTCAAATACGATTAAATTGGGTTGCTCGATCGGCTCAATCTTGTAAAAGATATTTTATTTATTGGATGTTTGATTAATGTGCGGAATCATCGGAGTCGTCAGTAAAAACTCGGTCAACCAGTTGCTCTACGACGGGCTGCTGGTACTGCAGCACCGTGG
>DIVE01000104.1:3583-5698 GCA_002423265.1 Methylophilaceae bacterium UBA6140
TCGCCTTTCGGCATCGTGCTGGGCCACAATGGCAACCTGACCAATTCCGCACAGCTCAAGCAGGAAATGTTCAGACAGGATTTGCGTCACATCAATACCAGTTCTGATTCCGAAGTTTTGCTGAACGTACTGGCGCACGAAATCGAGCGTAGTGCGCATAATTCCGTGCTGAATACGGATATGGTGTTCGAGGCGGTGGCTGGCGTGCACAAGCGCTGCAAGGGCGCTTATGGCGTGGTCGCCATGATTGCCAATTTCGGTCTGCTGGCCTTCCGCGATCCGCACGGCATTCGTCCTCTGGTGATCGGCAAGAACGAGACTGAACATGGCACGGAATATGTCGTCGCCTCAGAGAGCGTGGCGCTGGACGTGCTGGGTTTCAGCCTGATGCGCGATGTCGAGCCGGGCGAAGCGATTTTTATCGATATGGACGGCAATTTTTTCTCGCGCCAATGTGCAGAGAACGCCAAGCTGACGCCCTGTATTTTCGAATATGTCTACCTCGCCCGTCCTGATTCGGTGATCGATGGTGTTTCTGTCTACCAGACACGGCTGCATATCGGCGAGAGTCTGGCGGAAAAAATTCATCGAGAATGGAAAGATCTGCATATCGATGTCGTCATTCCGATCCCTGATACCAGCCGTCCGAGTGCGCTGCAGCTGGCCAATGCGCTCAATCTGACTTATCGCGAAGGCTTCATCAAGAACCGCTACATCGGCCGCACTTTCATCATGCCGGGCCAGGCTTTGCGCAAAAAGTCGGTGCGCCAGAAACTCAATCCGATCGGTATGGAATTCAAGGGCAAGAATGTGTTGCTGGTGGATGACTCCATCGTGCGCGGCACGACTTCCCAGCAGATCGTGCAAATGGCCAGGGATGCGGGTGCCAACAAGGTGTTCTTTGCATCCGCTGCGCCGCCTGTGCGTTTTCCCAATGTCTACGGGATTGATATGCCAACCCGTAACGAATTGCTTGCGACCGGGCGCACGGACGAAGAAATCTGTCGGGAAATTGGCGCAGACGCGCTTATTTATCAAGACCTTGATGCGCTGATCAAGGCGGTGCAGTTGAGTAATCCCGATATCGAATCCTTTGATTGCTCCTGTTTTGACGGCAACTACATTACCGGCGATATCGACGAGGCCTATCTCCAGGAGATTGAATCAGCACGCGGTGAAAGTCATAAACTGAAGAAACCGGCCAACTCCAGTACGCAGCTGGATCTGAATCTGGTCTCGGCAAAAGAGCATGAGGAAGAGCCGGCCTGACTTGACCGCCCCGTCCCGGCAGGACTAAGATTAAACCTGCGCTGATTTGAGCGTGCTGTTTTAAACGGCATAACTCAGCTTGCGAGCGCGTTATAAGTACAGCTAAAGCGAGTTGCGGCATATAGGCAAACCCGTTTCGCTGGCTTTACAGCTCGCAAACGGGTTTTTTTGTGCCCGCGATACAAAAAACCATGCAAGAAAAACAGCGAAAACACATCATGAATCATCAGTTTGGAAAGGCAACGCAATGAGCAATCAATGGCATCCGGAAACTCTGTGTGTAAGGGCCGGTAGCGAACATACCGAATTCGGCGAAAACTCGGAGGCGATGTTTCTGACGTCGAGCTTTGTATTTGACAGTGCGGCGCAAGCGGCAGCCAGATTCGGCGGGCAGGAGCCGGGGAATATCTATTCGCGTTTCACGAACCCGACCGTGACCATGTTCCAGAACAAGCTGGCGGCTCTGGAAGAAGCGGAGTTCTGTGTGGCGACCTCGTCCGGTATGTCGGCAATCCTGGCCTGCGTCATGGGTTTGTGCTCGGCAGGCGATCACGTCGTGGCTTCGCGCAGCATTTTCGGCACCTCGGTGCAGCTGTTTGGCAATATTCTTCAGCGCTGGGGCCTGCAGACGACTTTTGTCTCGCTCACCGATCCTGAAGAATGGAAAGCGGCTGTCAGGCCCAATACCAAACTGTTCTTTGTAGAAACGCCTTCCAATCCATTGACGGAAGTTTGCGACATTGCGGCACTGGCCACTATCGCCCATGGCGCTGGCGCGCTACTGGTGGTGGATAACTGTTTCTGCACGCCCGCCTTGCAGAAGCCGTTGAATCTTGGCGCCGACAT
>DIVE01000104.1:5847-8849 GCA_002423265.1 Methylophilaceae bacterium UBA6140
CCCGGGCTGGCATCACATCCTCAACATCAACTGGCGATGAAGCAGCAGAAAAGCGGCGGCGCGATTGTCTCGTTTGATGTCAAGGGCGGCAAGGATGCCGCGTGGCGTTTGATAGACGGTACGCGTATGATTTCCATTACCGCGAATCTTGGCGATGCGAAAAGCACGATCACCCATCCTGCGACGACCACGCACAGTCGCGTGACTGCCGAAGCGCGAGCCGCCGCCGGCATCGGTGACGGTTTGGTAAGGATAGCTGTCGGTCTCGAACATATCGAAGACCTCAAGGCCGACCTTGCTATCCTGAGCCGCTAGTGTTTATATCAATGACTTATCGATCACCGGCACACAAGCCATGATCTTCTGAACACAACCTGGAGCAAAAAATGAGTAAAAAAGACGAATATGTAGAAAAACTGAAGCTGCAACTCGATGCATGGAGTGCCGATATCGACGAGTTGGAAGCTCGCGCCAGAAAGGTCGATGTTGAAATGCGCAGCAAGTGCGATGAGCAACTGGTGATATTGCGCGCCAGGCGCGACGAGGCAAAAAACAAGCTGAAAGAGATTCAGGAATCTGCCGGCGAAGCCTGGCAGGAGTTGCGCAAGGGCGGCGATATGGCCTGGGATGCGATCAAGCATGCACTGGTTGAAGCGCGCAAGAAATTCGGTGAATAGTCATTTCAGCCATTCAGTCCGTTCAAAGGAGCCAAAATGAAACCTTCTCTTGTGATTGGCGCGCTTTTAATCGTGCTCGGCACAGTATCACTGCTTTACAAGAGTTTCAGCTATACCAGCGAAGAAACTGTGGTGCAGATCGGAACTCTGAAGGCAACGGCGGAGGTTGAGAACGAAGTCTCCGTGCCAACGGCAGTCGGCGTTGGTTTGATTGTAGCGGGCGTACTGATTATGGCGATTGGTGCGGGGAGAAAGTAGGCCGGTCAGTTGATTGGCCTGACATGGCGTATTTGCAGCGGGGCAGAAAGCCCGGACCGGAATTCAGGCCCGGGTTTTCATTTTGCTCTTAGCTGCATGTGAAAGCGGATCAGATCTGCAGCCTGCTGCCTGAAGCGTGTGCCGCTGGCGTCCTTGACCCACATATGCAACAAGCCGGTGAAGAATAGATTGGTATCCTGCGCCAGCTGCTCCGGGTTCAGGCCTTCCTTCAGTTCGCCCTTCATGCGTGCCCGTTCGTAGGTGAGTGCAATTTTCGCAGTGATGCCCGAGCAGTTCGAGATGATCTGCTGCAGCACATCGGAGAAGTCTTCCACATATTCGCACTTGATCATCATGATTTCGTAGATTTGTCTTGTCTCGACACTTTCATTCAGTATCTGTATTGTACCCATCAAAAAATTCTCGATGCTGCGGAGCGGTGAGTCTGAGCCTGCGACCAGCAGGGTATCGTCCATGCGGTCTATCAGCGGTAGAAACACCTGCTCGCGCATGGCGTGAAATAGGTCGATTTTGTTCTTGAAGTGCCAATAGATAGCCCCGCGCGTGACGCCGGCCTCGGCGGCGATATGCTCCATGGTCGTGCGGCTCACGCCACGCACCAGAAAGACCGCACGTGCAGCCTGTATGATGCTTTGCCGGGTTAATTCAGCGTTTTCCTTGGTTTTGCGGACCATTGATATGATGACTTTCAGCAGTGGTTTTAATGGTTTACATACAAACTTGTTTGTATATAATATATACATTCGCTATTGTATGTAAACAATGGTACATCAAAAATAACGATTTATAACGTGGAGTATCACATGCGCAGCGCTCACTCAGCCCATCGGCAGCTTAAGCCATTCAACCGGGCAATCTTCAACACGGCGGCACTTGTTGTGATCTCGATGCTGCTTGCGGCCTGTGGCAAGGAAACCGCGCCTAATGGTTCGCCGCCCGGGCAGATGGCGATGCCGGTGACAGTCGTGGCGGTCCAGCCATCTACCGTACCGATCAGCGCTGAAGCCGTGGCGCAAACCGAAGGTGCCAAGGAGGTCGAAATCAGGGCGCGCGTCGGCGGTATCCTGTTGAAGCGCCTGTACGAAGAGGGCTCCACGGTCAAAGCCGGCCAGCCCATGTTCCTGATTGATCCGGTGCCGTATGAAATCGCCTTGTCGCAGGCGAGGGCACAGTTGGCGCAGCAACAGGCTCGCATAGAACAGGCCAGGCGCGAACAGGAGCGTTTGAAAGGTCTGCTTGCCACGCAGTCCGTGAGCCAGCGCGAATATGACAATGCCTTTTCCGACGAGGCTGTGGCCAGAGCCTCCCTGCAGCAGGCCCAGGCGAACGTTCGCGAGGCCGAACTGAACCTCTCCTACACTACCGTAACTGCGCCGGTCAGCGGTTATTCCGGAAGATTCCAGTTTTCCGAAGGGGCGCTGATTGCAGCCAATACCAGTCTGCTGACCACTATCGTGCAGCTTTCGCCGATCTGGGTCCGATTCAGCTTTTCCGATAATGAACTGGCTCAGCTGGGTGGCCGCCTCACCGAAGAGAATGTGAAGGAAGTCACGCTGGTATTGCCAGATGGCAGCGAATATCCGCAAAAAGGCAAACTCAACTTTGCCGCCAGCCAGATCGACCCTTTGCTCGGCACACAGCAGTTGCGGGCCACCTTTGATAACGCTGACCAGAAGCTATTGCCCGGCCAGTTCGTGCGCGCGCGGGTGACGACCGGTCAGCGCGATGGTGTCTTCCTATTGCCGCAGGTGGCTGTCAGCACGTCTGACCAGGGCCGTTTTGTATTTGTCGTCAACGAGAAGAACGAAGCGACGGTTCGCCCGGTAGTTGTGGGTGACTGGGTGGGCAAGGACTGGATTATTCTCGAAGGCCTCAATGCGGGCGACAAGGTGATTATCGACAACATCATCAAGTTGCGTCCGGGTGCGCCGGTTGTGCCCAATATTGCCGGCGAGCAGCCTGCAGAGGCTTCTCCGGATGTCAAAGAGGCCCCTGCGCAGTCATTGCGTACTGAACCCAGCACGCAAGCCTGAGCGGAGGCATCCA
>DIVE01000141.1:0-10938 GCA_002423265.1 Methylophilaceae bacterium UBA6140
AGGCGCCTGCTGAAAGCCGCACAAACCACAAGAAGCACCTGGGACAACACGCTGATGCATGCAGCCATCAAGCCCTTGCCCATGCTGATCTGGATCGTCGGTATTTCGTTTGCCATCGCCATCATCCACGAATACACCGAAAACGATTTTTTCAGTTATGTGCCGGTCATGCGGGATGTCGGCATCATGTTCTGCATTGCCTGGTTCTTTCTCCGTCTCATCGGCGAGGCCAGCAACAACTATGTAAAAATCCGGCAGACCGAAGGCGAGGAAGTCGACCGCACCACAGTCGACGCGCTTTCCAAGCTGGGACGCCTGACCGTGGTCATCACTACCGTGCTGGTGGTGATGCAGACCATGGGCTTCAGCATCGGCGGCCTGCTGGCGGCTGGCGGGATCGGCGGCTTCGCGCTCGGTTTCGCCGCCAAGGATCTGCTGGCCAATTTCTTCGGCGGCCTCACCATCTACCTCGACCGGCCGTTTGACGTCGGCGACTGGATACGTTCGCCGGACAAGGATATCGAAGGCACGGTCGAACTGATCAGCTGGCGCCACACACGTATCCGCCGTTTCAACAAGAACCCGATCTACGTGCCGAACTCGGTGTTCACCACCATCGTCGTCGAGAACCCCTCGCGCATGACCAACCGCCGCATCAACGAGACCATCGGCCTGCGCTATCAGGACATCGGCGTGGTAGCCGCTATCGTCGAAGACATCAAGCAGATGCTGATCGCACACCCGGATATCGATAGCGAACAGACCATGATCGTCAATTTCAAGGCATTCAACGCCTCCTCGCTCGACATCATGGTCTACACCTTCACCCATACCGTGCTATGGGTCGAGTTCCACGCCGTCAAACAGGACGTGCTGCTGAAAATTTCCGAAATCATCGCCAGCCACGGTGCCGAAATCGCCTATCCGACCCGCACCCTGCATATCGCCGCAGACGGAACGCCCGCCGCCTGAGCCTGCCATGCAGCTCACTTTCGAGATCGTCTCCGGCATCAGCGAACTCGAAGCCGCCGGTTGGGACGCACTGACCGATGGCTCACCGCTGCTTTCGCACCGTTTTCTCAGCACACTTGAAACGACCGGCTGCATCGGGCCCGGCACCGGCTGGCAGGCCTGTCCGCTGGTGGTGAAAAACGGCGATACGCTGGCAGGCGCTGTTCCGCTTTATGCCAAAAGCCACTCCTACGGCGAATATGTGTTCGACTGGTCCTGGGCCTCGGCCTTCGAGCAGCATGGCCTCAAGTATTACCCGAAACTGATCGCCGCCGTGCCGTTCACGCCGATTACAGGCGCGCGTCTGCTCAGCCAGGACCCCTTTATCCGGCAGCAGATGGCCGCAATTATCGCCAACCAGCTGGAGAACCTGCAGCTTTCCTCCGCGCATGTGCTGTTTCCGGATCAGGCTTCGGCCGATGTGCTGCGCCATGCGGGCTGGCTGCAACGCGACGGCGTACAATTCCGCTGGGAGAACCCGGGGTTTGCCAACTTCGATGAATTTCTCGCCCGGCTCACGCACGACAAACGCAAGAAAATCCGGCAGGAGCGCAAGAAAGTGCGCGATGCGGGCCTTTCGATCAAACGCCTGACCGGCAGCGATATCAGCGAGACAGACTGGGATTTCTTCTATGTCTGCTACTGCAACACATACCACCAGCACGCTTCCACACCCTATCTGACAAGAGAATTCTTTCAGCAGCTGAGTGCGCAGATGGCTGACAACGTGTTGCTGGTGATCGCGACACTGGCCGGTCAGCCGGTCGCCGCCACGCTCAACCTTTTCGGCACTGACAGACAAGGCATCAGCCAGCTTTATGGCCGTTATTGGGGTGCGCTGGCACAGATTTCAGGCCTGCATTTCGAGCTTTGCTACTATCAGGCGCAGGAGTTCTGCATCGAGCGCGGCATCCGTTTCTTTGAAGGCGGCGCGCAGGGCGAACACAAACTCGCACGCGGATTCACGCCAAGGCCGACCTGCTCCTTCCACAAGATCGCCGACAGCCGCTTTGCCAAAGCCATCGAACATTTCGTCCGGCGTGAATCAAGCGGCATCGACCATTATCAGCACGAGCTCGAAGAGCGCTCGCCTTTCCGTCGTCAAAGCGGCGATGACCACAGCGCCCGGTAGCGACCGCGGGCGTCATGTTCCTGCGCCTGTTTGACCGGATTGAAGCGCCGGCCGCCCCTGGGGTCGGTGCCGCGCCCGGCAATATAGAGCCAATTGCCCTGATTGCTGTAAACATCGTAATCGACCAGTTGCGCTTCAAACCAGGCAGCGCCCGCGCGCCAGTCACAGCCAAGATCGTAAATGAGATAGCTCGCCGCCACCTGACGCAAGCGGTTGGAAAGATAGCCAGTCGCCGCCAGCTCGTGCATGGCCGCATCAACCAGGGGTTCGCCGGTCTCGCCCCGGCACCAGCGGGCGAAAGCAGCCGCGTCGTGCGCGCATGGCGGTGCATCATTCAGACCGCCGCTGCGGTATAGCGCGCGGCCGTACTTGAAATGCAGAAAGCGGAAGTAATCGCGCCAGAGCAGTTCAAACCAGATCCAGTAAGTGCTCTGGTTGGCGCCACGCGCTGCTTCATAGGCCTTCAGCGCAGTATATACCTGCCGGGCCGAGATACAGCCCAACGCCAGATAAGGCGAGAATTTGGTGGAATAAGCCGTGCCGCTCAACTGGTCGCGCGTTTCCTTGTAGGTACCGGCGAGGCCACCGGAAAAATACCGTTGCAGATGCGCCGATGCCGCCGTCTCGCCGCCCATGAATGCAGGCAGCCGGTAGGGAAAGGATGAAACACCGGAGGCAGTAGCCGGCGCAGCAATCTCTGCTGCAGGACTATCCTGCCTGACCAGATGATCCTTTAGCGCCTGATCAAGTCCCGGCGCAGGTGCGGCTGGCAGTTTTTGTACGGGCGGCAAAGACAAGGCCGGCAGGGTTATGGCTTTTTCCACCGCCTGCCTGAAGACGGTGAAGACATCGGGCAACTGCGCCGGGGAAAACGGCAGGTCTGCGGGACAGAGCATGGTCGATTGCCACAGCGGACGCACATCGACTCCGGCTGATTGCAGGCGTTCGACTTCGGCCAGTTCCTCCGGCGCATTGATCGATTCGCAGAATAGGCAGCCGGCGCCGCAGGTACGGATCCATTGCGGCAACAGGGTTGCGGCATCGCCTTCGATTTCAATCAGCGCATTGCCGGCCGCCCGCAAATTGCGCGCAAGATCATCCAGCGCGTCGCGCAGAAAATGGCGACGATGCGGGCCAACGCGGGCAAAGCCCCAGCGGCTCTCTGCGGCGGCCGGATGGCAGTAGATGCAAAGCAGCCGGTCAGCCTCGCGTGCCGCCAGACTGAGTGCCGGATTATCGGCAAGCCGCAAATCGTTTCTGAACCAGTAGATGGCAACCTTCATGAACACTCACTTTGTAAGTCAATGACAGACAAGGCTTCTCTTTTGCGGCGCGGAACGTTAATATCCTACTAAATTGGTAGGATATAACTGAATTGAAAAAAGCAGCCAACCACGCAGCCCTGTCAGCGGGCTGGAACTTCGACAACAGCTACAGCCGTTTGGCTCCCGTGTTTTTCACATCGCAAGACCCGGCAAAAGTCCGTGAACCACGCATGGTGATATTCAACCACGCGCTGGCGCAAACGCTCGGGCTCTCCGGCGCAGCCCTGCACGGCGAAGCTGGCGAAGCAATATTCTCAGGCAATGCGATGCCCGCCGGCGCCACCCCGATCGCGCAAGCCTACGCCGGCCACCAGTTCGGCCACTTCAACATGCTGGGTGACGGCCGCGCCATTCTGCTGGGAGAGCAGCTTGCGCCCGATGGCGGCCGCTTCGATATCCAGCTCAAGGGCGCCGGCATCACGCCATTCTCCCGGCGTGGCGACGGGCGCGCCGCACTCGGCCCCATGCTGCGCGAATACATTATCAGCGAAGCCATGCATGCGCTCGGCATACCGACCACGCGTAGTCTGGCGGTGGTCACCACCGGTGAGCCGGTCTACCGGGAAACCGTGCTGCAAGGTGCGGTACTGACCCGCATCGCGGCGAGCCATATCCGCGTCGGCACATTCCAGTACGCTGCCATGCTGGCTGACAAAACTGCGGTCAAAGCACTGGCTGATTACACCCTGCAGCGGCATTACGCCGGGCTTTTGGCGGCAGAAAACCCCTATGTAGCGCTGCTCGATGCCGTCATCGACAAGCAGGCATCACTGCTGGCGCAGTGGATGCAGGTCGGCTTTATTCATGGCGTGATGAATACCGACAACATGAGTATCAGCGGTGAAACCATAGACTACGGCCCCTGCGCTTTCATGGATGCCTACGACCCCGGCACCGTATTCAGTTCCATCGATCAGCAGGGCCGCTATGCCTTCGGCAACCAGCCCCCGATCGCGCAGTGGAATCTGGCGCGTCTTGCCGAAACCCTGCTGCCGCTGTTGCATGAAAAGCAGCAAACCGCCGTCGAAATCGCACAGGAGTTGCTGAGCGGTTTCGCCGGCAAATTCAGGCAATACTGGCTCTCAGGCATGCGGGCCAAACTGGGGCTGGTGAATGCGGAAGAAAACGACACGGCGCTGATCGAAGAATTATGCATGTGCATGGTCCGGCACCGGCTGGATTACACCAACACCCTGCGCGATCTTGCCACCGATGCGATACGGCAATCAGCCGCCTGGCAGCAGCAGGATTTCAAGGCGTGGCATAACAGCTGGCAACAACGGCTGACACGCCAGCCGGCAACGCCGCAAGCTGCAACAGATTTGATGCTGCAACACAACCCGTTCGTCATTCCGCGCAACCATCAGGTAGAAGCCGCGCTCGAAGCCGCGATTGCAGGCAATTTGAGCGTAATGCACAAACTGCTGGAAGTGCTGGCCAAGCCTTACGATGAAAGCACAGACAACGCACCCTACCGCCTGCCCGCTCCGCCTTCGGCGCAGCGCTATCAGACTTTCTGCGGCACCTGACCAGCGAACCATGCGTATATATCCTTGAATTACATGCGCTTATATCTTTAAATTATAAGCATAGAAAGATAAATTATTTTCAATAAAAGCCGGCCTTTGTTACAGTGGCGGCCTTTCTATTCAACCACTTGATTCCCTGCAAAGAATTCCATGAAAATCATCCGCGTTCTTGTCCCCCTGCTCGCAGCCCTGGCTGCCAGCAACGCCCACGCGACCAACGGCTACTTCGCCCACGGTTACGGCATCAAATCCAAAGGCATGGGAGGTGTGGGCATCGCACTACCCCAGGATGCGCTGGCTGGCGCGACCAACCCGGCGGGCATGGGCTTGATCGGTGACCGCATTGATTTTGGCGCGACATTGTTCCAACCAAGGCGTGAATCGGAAATCTCGGGCAGCATGGCGCCGGTAAACGGCACCTACAACGCCAATGACAGCAAAAATTTCATTGTTCCCGAGTTCGGCTACAACCGCGTGATCAGCCCGGATTTCACGCTCGGCGTCAGCGTCTACGCCAATGGCGGCATGAACACCGATTACAAGCAGGCCATCCCTCTGCTCGGCACCAGCCGCGCTGGGGTCGATCTCGCACAGCTATTCATCGCGCCGGCCGCCACCTGGAAAATTACGCCGGAGCACACCGTAGGCATCGCGCTCAATCTCGCCTATCAGCGCTTTGAAGCGAAGGGCTTGCAGAACTTTGAAGGTTTCACGGCGCATCCCGGACGTATCACCAACAATGGCCACGACTCCTCCACCGGAATCGGCGTGCATGTCGGCTGGATAGGCCAGATCAGCGACACGGTAACGCTGGGGGCGACGTATCGCAGCAAAACCCACATGAGCCGTTTCAGCAAATACAAGGGCCTGTTTGCCGAGGGCGGCGATTTCGACATCCCTGCCACCTACGGGCTCGGTATCGCCGTCAAGGCGACGCCCGCGCTGACGCTGGCGGCAGATATTCAGCACATCGAATACAGCAAGGTGGATTCGGTCGGACGGTTGTCGCTCAGCAATCTGGAAGCCGGCAATGCGCTTGGCGCCGCCAACGGGCCGGGGTTCGGCTGGCGCGATGTTGACGTCATCAAGCTCGGCGCCAGCTACCAATGGAATTCACAACTGACCGTGCGTGCCGGTTACAACCATTCTTCACAGCCGATACGCAGTGGTGAAACGCTGTTCAATGTACTGGCACCGGGCGTGGTCAAGGATCATGTGACCTTCGGCGCGACGTATGTACTGCCGAACAAATCAGAGTTGTCGTTTGCCTACTACCACGCGTTTGAAGAAAAGGTCCGCGGCAAAGATTCCATTCCCGGCATGTTCGGCGGCGGCGAGGCCGACATCAGGATGTATCAGAACGGCCTTGGCATCGCCTACGGCTGGAACATATAAGCGGTTCTGCAAACAAAGATATGGCTGCACGGCGTAACGAAGATTGTCAGCACGTCGTGCAGCCGTTTTATTGCGAACGAATGCCGTGCTGCCGCAGGAACTGTTCTAGCTGCTCGACCGGCAGCGCGGGGCTGAACAAATAGCCTTGGTAGAAATGACAACCGTTCTGCTCCAGAAACTCGCGCTGCCCTTCCGTTTCCACCCCTTCCGCCATGACTGAAAGCCCCATGCTCTTGCCCAGCGTGATGATGGTGCGCGCGATTGCTGCATCATCGGGGTCATCGAGCACGTCATGCACGAAAGAGCGGTCGATCTTGAGCTGATCCAGCGGCAACAGCTTGAGATAGGTGAGTGAAGAGTAACCGGTGCCGAAATCATCGAGCGCGAAGCTGACGCCGCAGGACTTCAGCTCGCTCATCTTGGTAATGACATCATCAAAATCCTCGATCAGCACCGACTCTGTCAGCTCAATCTTGAGTCTTTGCGGATTGGCCCCGGTGCTTTTGACGATATCGAGCACCTGTTGCACGAATTCAGAGTGGCGGAACTGACGCGGGCTGACATTGACCGCCAGCACCAGGCTCGAGAATAGCGGTTCGGGCGCCCAGTGCACGAGTTGCTCGCAAGCTGCGCGCAGTATGACTTCACCCAATGGGATGATGAGGCCGGTATCCTCGGCCAGCGGGATAAAGCTTGCCGGTTCTATCATGCCGCGCTGCGGATGCTGCCAGCGCACCAGCACTTCCGCGCCTATCATCATGCCGCTGTCATCCACCTGCGGCTGGTAATAAAGCACGAACTCCTGATTCTGCAGGGCAAGATGGATATCCTCCTCCATCGCCACCCGGCGTGCCACCGCACTTTGCATGTCTGGATCAAAGAAACGCATGGTGTTGCGGCCGGCCATTTTGGCCTGATACATGGCAATGTCTGCGCGTTTCAACAACTCATCAACGCGTTTGCTGCCCGGCGCGATCAAGGCTGCGCCTATGCTGGGCGTACTGCGATGCTCGTGCCCGCCCAGACGGAAAGGTTCGGCGAAAGTGGCCAGAACCTTGTCGCTCACCCTCTGCACCTGTGCGATCGCACGCGCCTGATCGGTATCGAGCTGATCGAGGATCACCACGAATTCGTCGCCGCCCAGCCGCGCCACGGTATCGGTATCGCGCACGCAGAAGGTCAGGCGCTGCGCCACTTCGCGCAACAGCTGATCGCCGATGTCGTGTCCGAAGGTATCATTCAACTCCTTGAAGTTATCCAGGTCGATCAGCAGCAAAGCTGACCGCTCGGCTCTGTCAGGCACAGCAAGCAAGACCTTGAGCGTATCCATGAACAAGCGGCGGTTGGGCAGCTGGGTCAGCTCGTCATAAAAGGCGAGCTGTTTGATCTGCCGCTCTGCCTCCTTGCGCTGGGTGATGTCGGTGTTGATGACGAGGATGGATGTGGGCTGATTGTTATCGTCGCGCACCAGCGTTCTATGGCTCTCTACAATCAGCTCGCTGCCGTCCTTGCGTTGCTGGCGGAATTCCCCCACCCATTCGCCCAGCTCAAGTACCGCCAGAAGTGTTTGCCGCATGGTGTCAAAATCGACAAAGATTTCCGCGTCCACGTTATGACCGATCACCTCTTCGGCTTTCCAGCCGTAGAGCCGTTCGGCGCTCTTGTTCCAGTAGAGTATACGGTCCGACAAATCCCTGACGATGATCGCATCCTGCGCCTTGTCGAGCAATGAAGCCTGTTCGCGCAATTGCTGTTCACTCTCCTGCCGCTCAAGTTCTGCCGCTACACGTACCGCAAACACTCTCAGTGTGGAAATCAGCAGATCGGTCACCATCAGCGGTTTACGATAAAGCACGAACAGCAGGCCGATGAATTTTCCGGCGGAGTTGATCACCCGCGCGCCCAGGTAAGCTTCGGCAGGAATGTCGATATAAGCGGAGGATTGCGGGTACGCTTGCGCCAGACCGGAAGTCACCATGCAGTAATCACGGTCGGAGAGCCGCTCGCATGGAGACCCGACGAACGGGTACTCAAAATTGCCGACTGACGCACCATCGACAACGCCTGCAATCGTTTGCACCCGGCTCGCCTTATCGTCCGAAAATCTGGCGATAAACCCGCCATCGGCACCGAGCGCATCGGCCATGTTGCGTGCCAGCTGCTCGAAGAACGTAGTACCGGCGATCGCGGAAACGCCTGCCGCCATTTTCAGCACGGCGGCCTGAATGCGGCGACGCTCCTCCTCCACCCGCAGGCTGACGATACCGAATGCCAGATCCTCCGCCAGCTCCTGCAACAGCTTGAGCTCATCGTCGGCAACCGGCCGCACATCCAACGAATACAGCGCCAGAAACCCGAATGTCTTCTGCTGGTGCTTGAGCGGCAGCGACATCACGCCGCGATAGCCGTATTTCTGCGCCAGATCGTGCAAAGGGTAGCTCTTGTCCTGCATCACATCCTCGATGATGACGGGCGTACCGGAACGTATCGAACGCGCACCGGTGCTATAGCCGCCGGAGTTTTCCGGAGCCCAGCTCAGATTGAGCTCGGCAAAGAAATTCTGCGGGCCGCCTTCATGCGCCTGCAACACAATGGAGCAGGCCGCATCATGCTCGGCATATCCGACCCAGGCCATGAAGTAACCGCCGACTTCCACCGCCAGCTTGCAGATATCCTCCAACAACTGCTTTTCGTTGCTCGCACGTATCAGCGTTTCGTTGCACTGGCTCAGCATGCGCAAGGCGCGGTTCAGGCGTTGCAATTCCAGCGCGGATTCTTTCTGTTCGGTAATATCCTGCAAGGCGCCTTCGATGCGGATGGTGCGTCCGGATTCATCGCTGATGGCATAACCGATCACGTGCGCATGCAAGGCTTTACCGTGCACTGTATGCAGCTCAAGATCGATCGCAAAAGGGGTGCCGGTTTTGATGCAATTCTTCAACGCAGCCGACACCTGCGACCTGGACTCGTCGGTATAAAGCGACAGCCCCTGATCGAGGTCCATGTCTTCGTCTGCCGACATTTCCAGTATGGCGCGAATTTCATCGGACAGATAAACCCTGTTTTCCGCGACATCCAGCATCCAGCCGCCCACTTTTGCCCGCGTACCGGCTATCTTCAGCAGATCCTGGCTTTGCCGCAGGCTTGCGGTCAGGTTGTTCGCCATGCTGACCGCCTTGCTTCTGGTGGTGAGCAGCGTCAGTACCAGCAGACTGAGCAAGCCGCTGACCACTGCCCCGGCAATTGCAGTAATCCAGACCTTGCCATAATCGATACCCGAACCGGGCCCTTTCAGACGCCTGAAATCGAGCGTCCAGAGGTGATTGCCAAAGCTGATGTCCGCCTGCATGAAAAAAGCATCCATCTGCGCTTGCGCATCATCGAACTCGCTACCGAACAGCAATCTGCTGCCATCCCCCGGGTCGCTTTCATAAATGCGGGTCTGAATGAATTCGGCCTTGGGGTTCTGCCAATCGCTGACGATGTTGTGCAGGAATGCTTCAATGTGAATCGGGCTGAAAATCCAGCCGTAAATAGCCTCACGCCTTGACGGAATGTTGTCGATCGGCATTTCCTTTTTATAGACCGGCATGAACATGAAAATGCTGGGCGTAGTGTTCATCATGTCGCCGTTGCCGGTCTTGTGCGAAAAAACGACGCGGTTGCTGTCTCTGGATTCATCCATCGCAGCACGCAAAACCGGGTTGGCATACAGATCGAAGCCGATGCTATGGGTATTGGCGCCGTTGAAAGGTTCTATATAAAGAACCGCGCTGCGACCGCCGTTTGAAAAGATCGGCTCAAGGTCGTAATCGGGCCAGCCGTTACTGCGCATCTCGGTGATATGCTCTTCAATCTGATCACCGGCCACCCACACCGTAACACCCAACCCTTGGACACCTTCAAAGCTGATATCTTCATGAAAGCGTTTTGCGTAGGCATGCCACTCATTGCGATCGACAAAGTTCGAAGCATCGAACATCGCTGCACCGGCCAGCAACAACCTTTTGTGAACATCAAGCCGGTCTTCGATTTTCAGCTGCAGTTCGTTGACTGCAGCTTCGAAATTCTTCTCGGCGACTCGCTCGACTTCGATGAGCGTCTGATAGGTAACAAAAGCTGTGATGCAAAGTGCGAGCAAAAAAAGCAACGCAGCCTGCCACAGCGGGGCTGATCGAAAATGCAGGACGAAATCGCTAAAACGATTCGTTTCGTTCGAATCCGATGTGTTGACGGAGGCCACCTGGTACTTCCTTCCGGACAAATAGAGCTGTGCTCAGTCAACAATACCAGACCGGTTCAAAATGTAAATTAACTTGCTGAATAAACACTTTTTATGAAAAAAATGATAAAAATAAGCAACACTTTGACTTACATCAAGACCATTGCATGTGGCCGGTCTAGAATGAATCAACCATTGATTCATATTTCAGGATTGGAGCATCAAATGAACAAAAAAATCATCGCCGTATTATTGGGCTTGGCCTCCGGCGTAGCGGGATGCAATAGCCAGACCCCGGAAAATGAAGCCGTTGCAACAGCGGCA
>DIVE01000141.1:10951-13502 GCA_002423265.1 Methylophilaceae bacterium UBA6140
ACCAATCAGAAGTATGTCGATCTCGGCATGAAGCTCTATTTCGATCCGCGTTTGTCGCGCTCTGGCTTCATTTCCTGCAATTCCTGCCATAACCTGTCGATGGGCGGCACCGATAACCTCAAGACCTCGATCGGCCATAACTGGTCCAGAGGCCCGATCAACTCGCCGACTGTACTGAACTCCAGCCTCAACCTGGCGCAGTTCTGGGATGGTCGCGCTGCCGACCTCAAGGAACAGGCCGCAGGCCCGATCGCCAACCCCGGCGAAATGGCCTTCACGCACGAGCTGGCTGTTGACATGCTGCGTTCGATCCCGGGCTATGTTGCCGAATTCGAGGCAGCCTTCGGCAAGCGCGAGATCACCATCAACGAAGTCACGCTGGCAATCGCCGCATTTGAAGAAACCCTGGTCACGCCCAACTCCCGTTTCGACCAGTGGCTGAAGGGCAGCAAGGATGCCATCACGCCGGTCGAACTGGCAGGTTACAACCTGTTCAAGACCAGCGGCTGCGTTGCTTGCCACAATGGCGAGGCAGTCGGCGGCAACTCCTTCCAGAAGATGGGCGTTGTCGAGCCATACAATGCAACCAGCCCGGCTGAAGGCCGTTCTGCAGTGACCGGCAACGATGCCGACCGTTTCAATTTCAAGGTGCCGACCCTGCGCAACGTCGAACTGACCTACCCGTACTTCCATGACGGCGAAGCCGATACGCTGACTGAAGCCGTGGATACGATGGGCCGTCTGCAACTCGGCAAGAAGTTCACCGATGAAGAAAACGCGCAGATCGTCGCTTTCCTGAAAACGCTGACCGGCGACCAGCCATCGTTCCAGTTGCCGCAGCTGCCACCGTCTTCGGACAAGACTCCTCGTCCGCAGCCGTTTGCTGACTGAGCCAACGCAACAAAAGCCGGGCATACCGAATGGCCGGCTTGAAATAACAAAAAAGGGCGAATTACTTCACCCTTTTTCATTTAGTAAGGCAGCCGGCTTTCGATTCCTGATTCAGCGGCATCCGGCGGCGCCCGAATGAATGGAAGTAGTTGACCGTAAAATTATTCTGTAGAATAATAATTAATTTTATAATTCCAATGAATAATCCAGAGGAAGAAATAGTGGCGCTAGCGCAACAAACGAATCCAGAACGTTCAAGAGTTCTTGCCAGCGCAGTACAAGAAGTCGCCAAACGTTTTGATCTGGGCTCAACAGACCTGAAGGACGTGATTGGCGTCAGCCAATCCACCGCTTCCCGTTTGCTTAACGGCAACTACGAAATCCCGGAGCGGTCCAAGCCATGGGAGCTCTCTGCAATGCTGGTGCGGATGTATCGTTCACTCTCTTCCATGGTAGGCGGCGATGATGAACTGGCGAGAGCCTGGATGCACAGCCCCAATCGCGCCTTTGGTGGAAGAAAACCGGCTGAGGAAATCAAACGCGTAGAGGGCTTGGTTCGTGCCTGTGAATACCTGGACGCCTACCGCGCTCGCATCTGAAGTTCGCCCTTGGCAAGAAAGCGGATGGCGTGCTGTTGAAGCACAGCACAAAATAACCACGATGAGTCTGGTGCATGGCTCGCTGACTGATCAGGCTTTGCTTGAGAACATTCTGGAAGAAGTCAAACCGCCAATACCGGAGGAAGCGCAGGGACTGCACTGGCTTCTCTTCACCCCATTCCGTTACTATCCGTTGCCGGAAGGCTCGCGTTTCCGTCAAAAAGATGACCCCGGTGTTTTTTATGGTGCCGGTAACAGACAGACCGCATGCGCAGAAAGTGGCTATTGGCGCTTGCGGATGTGGATGGATAGCGAAGGACTTGCCGGCAAGCAAAAAGCGCTGCCCATCACGCTGTTCGAGTTTCACGGCGCCAGCCGGCGCTCGATTGATCTGACCCTGCCGCCGCTATCAGAAGATCGGCATATCTGGACCAATCCGGATGACTATAGTGGAACGCAACAATTAGCCGAAAACGCCAGGGCAGCCAAGGTTGAGGTCATTCGATACGAATCGGTACGCCTTTCCGGAGGATATTGCCTGGCGCTGCTGAGCCCTGCAGTGTTCAAGGCCCTGCCGGAACCATATCGAAACAATCAGCAGTCCTGGACACTCTTCATCGAACCGCCGAATCTTGTTGTTTGGCAACGCGACATGAGCGGGGAATCATGGGCATTTCAATTTTGATGGCGCAACACAAAAGCGCCATTGAAACCACCCGACATCATGCAGGCAGCTGAATGATTTCGGATTTCATCTGGCCGAGTGCTTTCAGCAATAATTTGTAAGTATCCAGATCGAAGCGTTTTTCACTCTTTTCCGTCATCAGCGCATCCAGTTCGGTTTCGTCCTCCACCGAGCCGAGACCGCACCAATGCTCGAACACATGCAGTTGGGTACGCCCGTTCAACGGGTTCTGCTCACGGATACCGATCTTGCCGGGGTAAGGCCAGGTCTTCAGCCGGTGCGCTGCCAGCGCCTGTTGCAGACGCAGGTAATGCAGTTCCGGCGCCTCGCGGCCTGCGCAAACACCTTTGCATCTGCGCAGCTGATAGGCGAAACA
>DIVE01000141.1:13565-15757 GCA_002423265.1 Methylophilaceae bacterium UBA6140
GCCAGACGCCAGCTGCATAGCTGACGCTCACGTCGCAGCTGGCGGTTATAGACCGGCTGGCGTTCCTTCACCAGCCGGGATTCCAACAGTAGCGCGCTGAATTCACCCGCAGTTTCTATCCATTCGATATGTCTGACTTCCTGGCTGATCCGCATTTCCCTGGTGGAGGCGTGATCAGCGTTGAAATGCGACAGCACTCTGGCGCGGATATTGATGCTTTTACCGATATAGAGCGGCAGGCTGTTTTCGCCGTAAAACAGATAAACACCGGCGCTTTCCGGCATGTCTTCAATCAAAGTCGGATCTATGCCGCTCGGCAGCGCCGGTCCCTTGAGCAGATATGCGGCGGCCTCGCTGACGGTTGCAGCACCCAATTCACGGCTGGCAACCGTCAGAAACTCTACCAGCACTTCAACATCGCCCATCGCCCTGTGGCGGGCGGCGCATTCAATACCGTGCCGCTTGATGATGGCATCCAGCCCATGACTGTGATGCTGGGGATAGAGCCGGCGCGAGAGCTTGACCGTACAGAGCGCCTTCTGCCGCAGATTGACGCCAATGCGTTTGAACTCGTTCTTCAGAAAGCCATGATCGAAACGCACGTTATGCGCACAGAGCACCGCCCCTTCCAGATACGCCATCAGCTGATCAGCCACTTCCCTGAACAAGGGCGCGGATGCAACCATGCGGTCGTCAATACCAGTGAGCTGCTGGATGAAAGGTAGGATCGGCGTTTCCGGATTGACCAAGGTCTGCCAGCGCGCAACTTCCAGACCATGCTCATAGCGGATCAGCGCGATTTCAGTGATCCGATCCACCAGCGGGGTGGCTCCGGTGGTTTCCAGATCGAGTAGAACATAAGCAGGCAACATCCGGCTTAACGCGTTTTCCGGGCCAGCATGAACTCGGCGTAAAGGTTTCGGTCTCGCAGGCAGTCGCCGCCTTGCTTGTCGGGGCAGGTCTCGCGCAATTTGCACATGCAGGTGTTTTTCACCATCTCTTCTATCGTGCGAGACTCTGCCGGAGCAGAACGGCTATTTTTGTCATTAATCATCGGGGTTTCAATCAGGGTTAAAAAATAATGGAGATCAGTGTGCCTGAAACAAGGATTATTCGCCTAAGCACTAAGTTCCTGTAAGGCATGCTTTGTTGGGTTGACACGTCTGATTGATAAGCATAGATTGAATCAAACAATAAAAATGAAATTTTTGAAAGCTAATCTGGCGGATATGACTTGATTAAGCAGGAGAGAAAGATGTTTGCGCATGGCGAATCAATTTACAATTCCAACAGCGATAATTACTGGCAACTGCTGAAAGAGCATCAACGGCTCACGACTTTTCTCAACGATCTGCAGAACAACTGCATCAACCTGCATAACCAACTGCATTGCGACACCTGCAACCGCGAAATGCTGGCATCCTGCCGCGGTCACCTGCCCTCATATTTTCATGACCTGATTGACCTTTGCAGCATTCATTTCTACCGCGAGGAAGTGCTGATCGAAGAAGAGCTGAAAGGCCTGCCCGCACACAACAAGCTGAGAAACCATCATCTGGCGCATGCCCTGATTCTCAAAAAAATCGGCAGTGTCATCGCGCAATGCGCATTGATCAACGAAACAGAACAGACCGACGAAGCTTACCGGCTTCTGTACAAGAACCTGGCCCGGATATTTGAAGAACACGATGCCGAGTTCGATAATGAACTCACCCAGTGCATCAACGAAAAGCACGCCAGACTGAAATCAGCGCAAGCAAGTTAAACGCCCTCTGCTCGCGCTGACTGCGGCGATTCCTACTTACCGCTTACAGCCTTCAGGTGTGCGTAAATCTCGTCCTTGAGAACGAGCTTCTCTTTCTTCAGCACTTCAATCTCTTCATGCGTTGCCGGCTCAACGTGGTTTTCCATATTCTTGATCTTCTGATCCAGCTCGTTGTGCTTGTTGAAGAGATTGGTGAAATGTCTGTCGGTAGTCTTGAGTTTAGTCATTAAATCGCGATACTCGGGAAACATAAAAAACTCCAATTTGATTACTAAGGGTCAATTGATCGAGCTGGAGCAACCACTACATAAACATGCTCACAGCATATTCATGATGCCAGCTTGACCCTATTGCCCGATTGATTCAAGTCAACTTTAGTATGAATGATGTAAAGACTATTTGGACGTCGTAAAGCACGCTGTGTTCA
>DIVE01000118.1:0-3394 GCA_002423265.1 Methylophilaceae bacterium UBA6140
TCAGGCTGGCATCGATACCCTGGCTGACCAGATACTCTCTCACCCTGTCTGCACGGCGCTTGGAGAGCGCATCATTGTACTCGTGGGAACCAAGCATATCTGTATGGCCAGTCACGAATACGATTTCAAACGGCTCGCTCTTCAGTTTTGGAATTACTTCATTATCCAGAGCCTGGATACCTTCAGGTCTCAGCTTGTCCTTGTCGAAACCGAACAGCACTTCGGAGGACAACAAGAAACGCTCGACCTTGGGCTTGCAGACCTTGGGGGCCGGAGCAGGTTCGGGAGCGGGTTCTGGTGCTGCCATGACTGGCTCTGGAGCCGGAGCTTCAGCCACAACGGGTTTCGGAGCGCCGAACTTGAAAATCGCACCGACGTTGAGGTAAGTATTGCCAACCGTGCCCGGATCGCTCATGTAAGAATTGCTGTCGATATCAGCACGGCTCCAGACATGGCGCAAATCAGCCTGCAGGCCGATATTGTCGCTGAAGAAGTATTGCGCACCCAGGCCGACATTCGCCATCCAGGAAGTCTTGCTATCGCCGTAATCGACACCGTTGATCTTGTAATCGACATCATTGTGTGCAAGACCCAGACCGGCCATCAGGAAGGGGCGGAACTTGTCGCGACTGAACATGTACAGTGCATCAACACCGATCAGGGTTTGCTTGAATCTGCCGCTCCCATTCACGCCGCTGATGTCTTCATCGGCACGCGCATGGCCGGCACCGATCTGCACATCCCAGTGTTCGCTGAGTTCCTTGCCGAAGCGAATGAAACCGCCGCCGCCGTTGTCGGCTTCAAGGTCGCTGTCCGTGTTCATGTAGCTAACGCCGGGTACCACGTACCAAGAACCCTCGAAGGCATCCCCTGCAGAAGCGGTTGTGACAGTGAAACCCATCGCAGCAGCAATTGCCATGCCCATTAATTTCTTATTCATTTGATTCACTCCAAGTTGTACCAACAGATGAGCCAACTATACGCAAAGAATTTAGTGCTTGCAACGCGGCAAAGCCAATAAATCAGGCCATGAGTGGCATTACATAGCCACTGTTGTTTTTTTGCAACAAGCTTTTTATCAGAAGTAACTTGTTTGCATCGAGTTCAGCATTACGGTTTCCGCCAAAACAAATTGCACCGCGAAAACCAAGATAGGAAGCATTCAAATGCGCCAGAACCTCAATATGCGTATTTTTTAGTGAGCCCGCCAAGCCGCTGATCAACCCGTGGCGCTTTGCCTGGCTGCAAAAAACCTGCAGCGCATCGATATCGAAATAGTCGAGCAGATGCTTGCCACGCTTGGTCGCCGTATCCAGCATCACGCCGTAAAAACCGTGCTTTTGCAACGCCGGAACCAGTGCCAGATCGGGTGTTTGGTCCGCCATCAGCACCGCAACCAGCCTGGCGCGGCCGGCCACCGCCCGCGAAACGGCTGCAGCGCATGCCTCATGACAGTCCGTACCAAAAAAACCGATCTTAATGATATCGACACCAGTTTCCACCATTCCCTCAGCCGCAGCGGCCAATAATTCCGGCTGCATCGGCAAATCGCCTATGGTCGCGCTGGTCGTACACAGCCCCTTGGCAAGCGCGACGATTTCTGCGACGGTCTCTGTCGGCAATCGCCCCAGCGCACCTGCGGCCGGATTTTTCATATCCAGTATATCCACGCCCGATTCCAGCGCGGTTTCGGCCTCGTGCCGATTGGTCACGCTCACCAGCAAGCCCGTCACGCCATATTCCCCGAATCAGTTGCCGCCTTGTGATTCTCGATACATTCGATCAGCCATTGCCAGGCCTGCAACTCCCGCTCACCCGCAGTTTTCTCGATTGCAATGTTGAGATAAGCGATTTCGGCGTCGATCTTTTCCATCGGCAGCATATGCAGGCGACTGACCAGCACCGCCAGCTCAATCACTGCCGCCTGCGCCCGATTGAAGCCGCGAAACGGTTGATGCTGAACCTCATGCACAACCCGGAACAAAAGTTCTGGTCGAACTTCGTGTTCACGTATCTCGACCAACTCCAGCTCACGATGCGCAAGTGCGGATTCCAACACGACGCCCTGCATCTTCTGTGCCGGCTTCAGCGGCCATTCGCGCCTACCGGTGAGCACTCCGGCAAAAACGCGCACATCATCGGTCAGATTGACTACGGCAGCACGATGATGGAGCAGATTGTCAAGACTGGCGGACGGTCTGAACGGTGCAATCAGCACCAGGCCCTGCTCTTCCCGTATGCCGAAAGGCGCGATATGCGGCTGACCGTTCGCGTCCAGGCTGGTAATGATGGTTTCATAAATCAGGGGCATGCAGCCTATTCCTTTTTAGCCCGTTTTTCTTTCAGCGAAGCATCGCGATGCGCCACACGTGCCTCGGGGGATTTTTCTACCGTATTGCAGCCCCACTCCAGTTCTTCATCCTGCTGATAGCGTTTCTTCAGTTGCCAGGCAATTTGTGCCCGCGCAAGCTCCACCCCCAGATAGAAGGCATGTGAAGCGTCATCATCGACCTTGAGATGCGGATAAAGCCGGAACGGGTCGGTGTCGGTAAAAAGTCCGTCACGATTATAGATGTGCATGCCAGTCTCGCTGATCTGAATGCGGAAACTCGGATCCTTGATTGCCGCAGCAATTTCGGCGATCTCTTCATCGCTGTAGGTAAACGGACGCCTGTCGTGCAACCCAAGCAGACCGTTGCTGTAATCACGCGGCAAACGCCTGTCCTCCCGTGCCGCGTACATCACACGCCGCGCAATATCGGCTTCGGCAACGGCATTGACCGCGTGCGGACTGACAGATGTCGCCAGCACGGCATTGATGCCGAGTTCGGCGATGATCCCGAACAGGATGGCGTTGATGCCGGTGGTATCTGCATCCGTCAACTCGGTCAGATTGCCCACTCCCATCATGACGGGAATCGCGGGATAACGCTTGCGCAGTCGGTGATATCGGATCAGCGAATCGGCAAAGCCGAACGGAATCGGGTCGAGGATGGCATCGGCAATGAACGGCTTGCCTTTTTTCTGCATGATATCTATCGCGCGATAGAGTGACCTCAGATTTCCGGGAGAAGACGGAATGAGTATCGGCGTAGCTGCAACCTCGTCGGCAATCCACAAGGTTTTTTCATTCAGGCTGAGCAGGTAATCCGCCCCGCTTCGACCTGCCAGCAGCAAATCTTCCTGATTGAGCGAATCGACGCTGACCATGAAACCGGATTGTTTCAGCGCCTGAATTGCTTCCGGCAGATGCGGGAACGGGGTATTGGGAAGACAGCCGAGATCAATCACATCAGCGCCCTGCTGACGGTATTTTTCTGCGCGGCGGACTATCGCATCGACAGTCAGGTCAGGCGCTTCGACAATTTCGGCGAATATCCGCACATCATGCCTG